>JBILWD010000374.1:0-3307 GCA_044370095.1 Opitutaceae bacterium
GCGAGGACGCCGCGACGCGCGAGCTCTACGGGATCGGCCGGGACCCGACCGACGCCTTTGGTCGCAAGTGCCTGCTCGCCCGCCGCCTCGTCGAGCGCGGCGTGCGGTTCGTCCAACTCTACAACGGCACGTGGGACAGCCACGATTACATCGAGCGGGCGCACGGTAATCTGGTGCGCGGCGTCGACCAGCCGATCGCGGCGCTGATCGCGGACCTCAAGCGCCGAGGATTGCTGGAAAGCACCCTCGTGGTGTGGTGCGGCGAGTTCGGCCGCACGCCGGACAACGGCGTGCGCGGCGGCACGGCCTACGGCCGGGATCACAACCCGAAAGCGATGACCATCTGGATGGCGGGGGGCGGCGTGAAGGCCGGCCACACCATCGGCGCCACCGACGAAACCGGGATGGAGGCGGTGTCTTGCGTCCATCCCGTGCGCGACCTGCACGTGACCCTGCTCCACCTCTTGGGTCTCGATGACAACCGTCTGACCTACTACCACGGCGGCCGCTTCAAGCAGTTGAGCCAATTCGGGGGCACCGTGATCCGGGAACTGCTCGCCTGAATTCCCCGGGAGGCCCACCAGCACCTTCCCCGGGCGAGGTTGTCGGCGGCCTTGACACCGGGTCCATGAACCCGAAAGCCGCTGCTCCAGGCGGGAGGCTTAAACTCGCAACCTGCTGTTAAAGAATTGGTAGCCGTCTCTGATTCGGCAGAAAGGTTAGGTTAGGACCGACGCGGATCGTCGTGTCACCGTGTCATAAGGTTTTACACCTATTATCATCCGGCCGGATCGGCGGATAAAGGCAGGTAAATCTCTCAAACCTACCCCTCTGACCTGCAGCCACTTAGCATTTAGCCGACTTTAATGCCATTTCGTGGCATCCTTGATGCTATAAATAGGCTGTATAACCTATACATATATGAAAAATTACATCTCCTCCACGAAACGAATTAAAATCACAGCGCTCCTCTTGGTCGGGCTGCTGGGCAGTGCGCCGCTGCGGGCGATCAACCTGGATTTCGGCAGTTCACCGGGCGCGACGCTGGCCTTCGCGGGTGACGGCACGTTCAGCTTTGTCGACTCCTCCACGGGGATCTACAGCGGCACGGACTTCGTCATTAACCTGTCTTCCAGCGGGCGCACCGGGAGCAATTCCGCGGTCGGGCTGCTAGGCAACCTCGGGGGCACCTTCACGATCGGCGCCATCAGCAGCGGGGTGGCAACGGTGACCGGGAGCGGTCCGCTCTCGATCACGGATGGGGCCAACCTCTTCGCCGGCAGCGTCCAATGGCTCCAGATCCACCAAACCTCCACTAGCGGGAACCTCAATCTCTCGGGTGTGGTGAACGTGACCGGAATCACCTACGGCGGGAGCAATCAGGATCTGATGGAACTGGCCGCTCCAGGCAGCGCCTCCGCGGTGCTTTCCTTCTCGTTCGCTTCCCCCGGGTACAGCCTCACCCAGCTGGCCATCACGCCCGTCACGACTAGCTACAACGGCGACCTGCACACCGGCCGCTCCGTGCCGGACGGCGGGACCACGCTCCTCATTCTCGGCGGGGCGCTGGGAGTGTGCGGATTGATGATGCGGCGCTGGCAGCACGCCGCCGCCTGAGTCCGCGGTCCCCGGGAAGCACACCGTCCCTCGCCGGGGGACGGTGTTTTGCCGCGCACGCGGCCCGCGCTGATCTCAGTCGCGGTAATTCAGCGGCGGGGCGCGCTCGCCGACCATCGCCTCGTACTTAAAGTCGGCGCCGCGGCGGCGGACCAGCTCCGCCTTGGCCTCGGCGAGCACGGCCGGAGTGGTCAGGTAATCCATCATCGCGCCAGCCAAGGTCTTCGCGGCGACATTCATCCCCTTGAGGCCGAGGGAAGTGCCACCGCAGGCGACCGCCTGCCAGCTGTGGCCGGGGGTGCCGGGCGCCCAAGTCGCGGTGCGCACGCCGACCGTGGGCACGGTCCAGCTCACATCGGCCACGTCAGTCGAGCCGCCGCCCTCGCGGGGCGGGTTGGCATTGAAGGGGCGGATCAGGGCCGCGGTCTCCGGCGCGGGCGCCTTGCCGAACAGGGTGCGGCCGATCTTCCCCGCGAACTCCGCCTCCTCCGGAGTGTAGGTGACGCCACCGACCGTCTCGAGGTTGGCCTGCATCACGCGCCCGAGGACCTCGTTCGGCAACAGGTCATAGACGCCGCCGGTGATCTCCCAGTCGACCTTGGTGCCCGTGCCGAGCGCAGCGCCCTGCGCGGCCTGCACCACGCGGTCCCAGACGTCGCGCACGACCTCGCGGCTGGGGCTGCGCACATAGTAATACACCTCGGCGAAGGCCGGAACCACATTGGGAGCCTCGCCACCCTTCGTGACCACGTAATGGAGGCGGGTGAAGTCCGGCACGTGCTCCCGGAGCATATTCACCATATGGTTCATCGCCTCGACGCCATCGAGCGCCGAGCGGCCGCGCTCGGGGGCGCTGGCGGCGTGGGACGCGACCCCGCGGAAGCGGAACTTGCCCGAGCGGTTAGCGAGCGAGGGCATCATAATGGTGAGGTTGCGGTCGGAGGCGTGCCAGTGCACGACGGCATCGACCCCGTTGAACAGCCCCGCGCGAACCATATAGACCTTGCCGGAACCGCCCTCCTCCGCGGGGGTGCCGAAGACGCGGACCGTGCCCGGCCGGCCGGTGGCCTTCAGCCATTCCTGCACGGCAATGGCGGCCTGAATGGAGCCGGCGCCGAACAGGTGGTGCCCGCACGCGTGGCCGGCGGTGACGCCGGGACGCTCTTTCTTCTCCGGCACCGCGGCCTGCGAAATTCCCGGCAACGCGTCGAACTCGGCCAGCACCCCGATCACGGGGCCGCCCTGACCGGCGGAGGCAACGAAGGCGGTCGGCATCCCCGCGACGCCCGCCTCGACCTTGAAGCCCGCTTGGCGGAGGCGCTCCTGGAGCAGGCCCGAGCTCTTCTCCTCCCGGTAGCCGATCTCGGCGTAGTCCCAAATCTTCAGCGCGATCGCGTCGAAGTCGGCCTTGGTGGCGTCGATCCGCGCGAACACCTCGGGCTTGGTCGACTGGCCCGGCAGCAGCGCGGGCAGGAGCAGGAACAGGGCGGCGCGGGGCAGGAGGCGCAGGGTGGTCATTGGCGGGGAGGTCAGGTGGGCGACCATCGGCAGCCCGGGCCGGAACTGCAAGCCGCGTCCCGCCCGAGTTTCGCGTTGCGCCGCGGCCCTGGCCCCGGAGCCTCCGCCCGATGCCCGCGACGATCGCCTCCACCCCATTCGGCACGACCCCCGCCGGCCACGCCATCTCCCT
>JBILWD010000376.1:0-3292 GCA_044370095.1 Opitutaceae bacterium
GCCCCGCTTGGAGGACCATCTGGTCCGAGAGGATGGCCGGGAGGCGGACGGCGGCGCGGGCCGCGGAAGGCACGGCAGCGGCGAGGGCCAGGCACGCAGGCAGGAGGCGGAGGGGCAGGGTCATGCGCGGGGAAAGGGGGCAGCGCCGGGGGACAAGCGGGGGAGGGACGATGGCCGGGGCCACGGGCGGGGGCAATGCCGGAACCGGCCGGATTGCGGCTTGCCTCCGCCGCGCGCGTGGTTGCCGTGCGGGGATGCGCCTGCCTCCCCTGCTCCGCGCGCTGCTCGCCCTGGTGGCGGCCGCCAGCGCCCTGACTGCCACCGCCGCGACCGCCCCCCAGCCCAACGTGCTGGTGATCGTCACCGACGACCACGGCATTGGGGACGTCTCCGCCTACCGCCCCGGGGTGGACGTACGGACGCCGCACCTCGACGCCCTCGCGGCCGGCGGGATGCGGTTCACCGCGATGCGCTCGAACTGTACCGTGTGTTCCCCGGCGCGGGCGGCGCTGCTCACCGGCCGGCACCCGGACCGCGTGGGCGTGCCGGGCGTGATCCGGACGCAGGCGGCCAACTCCTTCGGCTTCCTCGCGCCGGGGCTCCCCACTCTCGCGGACCTCCTGCGGTCGGCGGGCTACCACACCGCCCACGTCGGCAAATGGCACCTCGGGCTCGAGCGGCCCAATCTCCCCACCGAGCGCGGCTTCGATTATTTCCACGGGTTCCTCGGGGATATGATGGACAGCTTCACCGGCCACCTGCGCCACGGGCAAAACTACCTGCGCCGGGGCACGGAGGTGATAACCGCGGAGGGCCACGCGACGGACGTCTTCACCACGTGGACCCGCGAGTACCTGCGGGAGCGGGCGCGCGCGGACCGGCCGTTTTTCCTCTACCTCGCGTACAACGCGCCGCATTTCCCGATCGAACCCCCGGCGGCCTACCTGGAGCGGGTGCAGCGGCGCCTGCCCGGCCTCGACCCCAAACGCGCGCTGAACGTGGCCTTCGTGGAACACCTCGACGAGGCCATCGGGCAGGTCTTGACGACCTTGGACGAAACCGGCCTCGCCGCCCGCACGCTGGTGATCTTCACCTCGGACAACGGCGGCTCGCTCCCGCACGCGCAGAACAACGATCCGTGGCGCGACGGGAAACAGAGCCACTACGACGGCGGGCTGCGGGTGCCGTTTTTGGTGCGGTGGCCCGGGCAGGTCGCGGCGGGGGTGACTTCCGGTTACGCGGGCCAGACATTCGACCTCTTCCCCACGGCCCTGGAGGCCGCCGGCGTGCCGCTCCCGGCGGATCTGGACGCGCGCAGCCTGCTCGGGCACCTGCGCGGCGGACCGCCGCCCGCGGGCCCGCGGGACCTGTACTTCGTCCGCCGCGAGGGCGGGCCGGCCTACGGCGGCCAGGACTACCACGCCCTCATTCGCGGGAACTGGAAGCTGCTGCGCAACTCGCCTTACGGCGCGCTGGAGCTCTACGACCTAGCGCAGGATCCGGGCGAGCGCACCAATCTCGCCGCCAAGGAACCACGGGTCGTGCGGGAACTGCAGGCCGCGTTGAGCGCGCAGATCCAACGCGGCGGGACCGTACCCTGGCAGGCCCCGGCGGCCCGCTGAAGCGGACGGCCGGACCGAGTTTTTCCTCCACCCCATCGGGCGAATCCCCCACCGTGCCCCAATGACCGTCAACTGGCTGCTCTTCCTGCCCGCCGTGGTGCTGCTCTGGACGCCGATCGCGCTCCTGCAGGGGAAGAAGGCCCGGCACCGGGTAGTCGATATCGGCTGGCACGGCTACTGGCCGCGCACGTTTTTCTTCGGCCTGCATTGGTTTGACCTCGTCCGCGCCACGGTCGGGGCCGCGCTTCTCTGCCGGGCCACGGCGGTGGATTTGATCCAAGCGGGCATTGATGCCCACCCGTCGCTGCTGCTCCGAGCCGGGGTCCTGCTGGTGGGCGCGCTGCTGCAGTGCCGCGGCCACCTCGAGCCCAAGACCATCCACGCCCCCTTCGCGTACGTTGCCGGACTCGTGCTCGGCGGCCTCTACCCCACCGTCGCCGTTTTCTCGCTGGCGCTCACCCTCGTGCTCGCGATAGGATCAGGTCTGCCCGGCGCCTTCTTTCCTCTCGTTACCCTAATCGGGGCCGGTCTGGGCTACCTGCTGGAATCGATGACCGGCCTCTTCGACGCGGCGACCCTCGCGCCGGCCATCGTCGCGCCTTGGCTCCTCACCTTCCTCCTCGGCAAACCGTTCTCTTCCACCTACCGCTCGCGCGCCCGCATCGAGATCACCTCACCGCTGAAATGAGCCGAAGCGGCCCGGGCGCGAGCGACGCCCCCGGGCGGCCCGCACTCACTTCAGTTGCTCGATGAAGGTGAGGAGGTCGGCCATCTCTTGGACCGAAAGCCCCGCCTCGAGACCCTCGGGCATCAGGCTCTTCCCGGAGGAAGAACTGCCCCGGATGTTCGCGCGGGGCAGGTTCACCTCGGCCCCGCCCATAATGCGCAGCGACAGGCTGGAGGCCTCGTCGCGGGAGATCATTCCGAGGTAGGCGTTCCCGTCCTTGGTGTTGACCTCGTAGGCGATGTACTGCGGTGCCACCTCTTGGTGCGGGTTGATAATCGCGGCCAACAGCGAATCGCGGCCGCGGGACTTCACCGTGAGCAGGTCCGGCCCGAGCTCCAAGCCCTCGCCTCCGGCACGGTGACAGACGCTGCACCGACCGGCGTAAATCCCACGGCCCCGGGCAGAGTCGCCGGTCAGAGCGATGGCAGGCTGGAACTTCGCGGCCACCTCTTCGCGGGAAGGCGGGATGACGGCGGCCAGCACCACCCGGGCCCGGTCGCGCGTGGGCTCGTGCTTGTGGCGGGCCAAAGCCTCGATCTGGGAGGCGGAGAAGTCAGTCGCGGGCACCTTGCCGGCCGCGACCGCGTCCAGCAGCGGCCGGGTGCGGTCTTCTCGGGCCAGCAGGGCGGCGAGGGCCGCTTCCTTCGCCTTGGGCGCGTACTGCCAGTGATCGAGGAGGATCACGGCGATTTCGGATCCGGACTGCAGCGCGAGGGCGCGGACGGCGGCGGCCTGCACGGCCTCGGGCTGGCCGGCGGCGCGCGCAGCCGCAAGGGCGGGCCGGGCCTGCGCCGCGCCGCCTACGGCGAGGAGCTCGATCGCCTCCAGCCGTTCGGCAGCGGGGGCCGCGGCATCCCGGGCGCGGGCGGCGGCCCGGGTGAAGACGGCGTCGAGCTTCCGCTCCCGGTCCGCTTGGGCGATACCGGAGCCGGCGCGGCGCAGG
>JBILWD010000377.1:0-3288 GCA_044370095.1 Opitutaceae bacterium
GACGAATACCTTGGCGACGGTCTCATCGAGCTTCACGAGCGAGAAGAGGCGGCTGTTGGCGGAGACGCGGGCCCCGACCTGCGCCTCGCGCGAGGCGACGACGCCGGCGAAGGGCGCGCGCACCGTCGTATAGGCGTGGCGCAGCCGGGCGCGTTCGTAGCGCAGGCGGGCCAGCTCGAGGGCGTTCTTCTGCGTCTCGAAGTCCTGGGCGTTGACGAGCTTCCGCGTAAACAGGTCCTGGCTGCGGGCGAAGTTACGCTCCAGCTGCTCGAAGTTCGCGCGGCTCTCCTCCATATCCACGCGCAGTTCCCGGTCCTCGATCTTGAGCAGGGCGTCGCCCTCCTTCACCAGCTTGCCCTCCTCAACGAGGATCGCCTCCACCTGGCCCGTGGTCTGCGGGTAGATGTCGACCATCGCCTCGGTCTCGAGGGTGGTGTTAAAGGTCAGGAAGGCGGAAATGGGACCGCGGCGCACGAGCGCGGTCTCGACCGGCACCATCTCCGCAGCGGTCTGGCGCTGCCGCTCGCGCTCCCCCTCGCTCGAACGCCGGGCGCCGGGGCCGGGGCCAGATCCCGGGGGGCGCGCACCGTCCTTGCCCGGGTAAGTCGCCGCGGCCGGGGCCGTCTTGGCGGCCGGGGCGGTCGGGGCAGCGGAGGCGACCGTAGATTTAGGGGCCGCGGGGGCCGGCGCTGGCGGGGGCGGCGTACGGCTGCAGGCCGCCAACCCGAGCGCGAGCAGCGGCACGGTCAGGCGGAGGCAGGGACGAAACAGGGAGGGACGGGACACAGGGTAAAAGGGGTAGACCGGGCCGGGACCAAGGCGTCCGACCGGGGACGCGAAGTTCAGGCCACGCGCCCGCTGTGCGCAAGATTTCGTCGTGACGAAAACGTCAGTTCGAACCCGGAAGCGGGCGACGGCAGCGGACGGAAGGACAGGACGGGCATCGCGGGGAGCGAGACGATCCCGGGGCCCCGGCGTTACGGGAAAAGCGCCGCCGCTTCAGAAAGTCACCCGGTACGAGGCGCCGAACTCGCGCTCGGCGCCGAGCCGGTCGTGCGACGCGAGCAGGTCGCGGTCGAGGGCGTTGCGCACCGTAAGCCCGAAGGAGTGGGTACGGCTAGCCGCCCGGAGGCTGTAGCTGGCGCCGAGGTGGACTAGGCCGTAGCCGGGGTATTCGAGGCCGAACCGCTGCCGGTCCGCGTAATACGCGGTGAAATCCGACAGGTAGGCCCAGCTGCCGCTGAGGCTGAGCCCGCGCCAACGCCCCTCGGGAAACGCGTACGCGGCGGACAGGGCGGCGTTGTAGGGCGGGAAGCGGGACAGCCGGCGGCCGACCTCCTCCGGCAGATCGGGCGACGCGGTCGTCACGGCGCGCACGTGGGAGCCGACAAACGACAGCGAGACCGCGGGGGTCACCCGCCAGCGGCCCTCGAGCTTCCCGCCGGTGAAGCGTTCCTCGCCCGCCGCGACCAGTTGGGGCTGGGTGTGGTTCGCGTCCTGCAGGGGATCGCCGTAGAGCGGGTTCCGGCGCGAGATGTCGCGGTTGATGAAGGTGAAGGCCGCCGCGGTCAGGTCGAGACGGCCCCCCACAAGGCGCGCCTTGCCACCGGCCTCGTAGCCGAAAGTGGTCTCGTTGCCCTGGATCTGCCCCGTGCGGGCGTCCACGCGCGTCGAGGGGTTGAACGCGGTGCTCGTGGTGGCGAACAACAGGAGCCGGCTCGGTACCGCTTGGTGGTTGACGCCGAGGTGCCAGGTAAGCTCGTCGACGCCGTCGCGCACCCGCGCGAGGTTGGCGGCGACCCCGGGGCGGCGGTCCGTGACGCGGAGGCCGACGAGGTCCTGGCGGAGGCCGCCGGTGAGGACAGTGCGGCCGCGGGCGAGGCTCATTCGCTCGCTGATTTCGAGGGCGGTGAAGCGGGTGCGCTCCACGCGGTCGGCGAGCAAGCGGTCGAAGCCGGCGCGGTCGTAGGGGACGGTGGTATAATCCGGGGCGAAGGGATTGAAGGTGCGGACCGTGGCGGGCAGCGCGTTGCGGGCGGCGACCGGCAGCGCGCGCTCTTCCCGCCGGTTTTCAGCCTCGGTGTGGCTGAGCGCGAGGAGCAGCTTGTGCTCCGTCCCCGCGAGCGAGAAACGCGCCGTGGCGTCCGCGCGGACGACGCGGGCCCGCTGCGGCTGCTCGCTGTGGATCGGTTCCCGGATGCCCTCGAAGCGGTCCGTCGCGAGGTTAAGCAGGCCGGTGGTGAACCGGTCCTGTTCGATCCGCCGCCACCAGGCCTCGGCGCCGGCCCGCACGATCACCTGCGGGTGGACCCGCGCCTCGAGGATCGCCCCCGCCACCACGCTGCGGCGGCGTACGCGCGCGTGGGGCCCCTGCGCGTTGAAGCCGGCGAGCGGCCCGAAGGGTCCGACGATCCGCGCGCCCGGTGCCACCCGGTAGTCCGGGATCCCGGCGGCAGGCGTCGCGTGCAACTGCGAGAAATCCACCGCCACCAGCGTGCTCGCGTCCGGCCCGTGCCGCCACGAGACCGCGCCGCTGAGCGCCCGCGTCTCCGCCAACGCGTGCTGCTCAGGGCCCGCCTTGCGGCTCCAATCGGCCGCGACGCGGTGCCACGCCTTCTGCGGCACGGTCAGGCCGTGCCATTCCAAGGAGGCTGACTGCCGGTCGAGCGAACCAACGGCGGTGGAAAAGGTGCGGCTAGGCGTGGTGCGCGGGCGGTTGGTCCAGTAGTCCTGAATCCCGCCCGGGGCGCCGCGGCCGAGGACGGGGACGAGGGCGCCCTGGATGACGAACGTGCGGCCCGTGTTGAGGAGGTCGATGCCGCCCTGCCGCACGAAGCCGTTGCTGAGCAGCGGCGTCGGGAAGCCGCGCAGACCGACGCGGCTGTCGCCAGTCGCGAGCTCCACCGGGGACGGGTTAGCGATCAGGCCCATCTCGGCGAGCAGCTCCGCGCCGGCGGGGTCTTCCTCGAGCGTCTCCGGCGAAAGCAGATCGCTCGCGAACACCGGGTCGCGCAGCTGGGATTCGGGCGAGCCAAGGGCCGCGGGCTCCACCCCGCGCTCGGGCAGCCGCTCCCGTACATCCACCGGCGTCAGCACCACGGGCGGTTCCGCGGCCGCGCCAGCCGCCTTACCCGCGGGAGCGACGGGAGCGCCCGGCGCCGGGGCAACCTGGGCGGCCGCCAGGGCGGCACAGGCGCAGGCAAGCGCGAACCCGGCGGCTCGGGTCGGGCGCGAGGAAAGTGGGCGGCGCGACGGCATCGGCGATGATGTCCGCCCCGCGACTCAGTT
>JBILWD010000122.1:0-10132 GCA_044370095.1 Opitutaceae bacterium
ACACCTGACCGCACCACCCCGCAGCCCACCTTTCCCGTTATGATTTCCTCGATCCACTCCAACCAGCCTTTCGCCGCCTCGGGCGCGGAGGACAACTCGGCCCAGATCTACCTTGAGGACGCGATCAACAAGCTGCGGGAGAGCGGGTTGCGGATCACCAAGTCCCGCGTGCAGCTGCTCTCCACCCTTGCCCGCGGCAGCGAGCCGCTGTCGGTGGAGGAGCTGCACTCGATGGTCGGTGAAGAGGGGTGCGATCTGGTCACGATTTACCGCTCGATGCTGGTCTTCGAGGAGCACGGCCTAGTGCAACGGAGTTTCCGTTACAACGGCACGACGGTTTTCGAGCGGATGAAGGACGCCACCCCGCGCTACCGGGTTTTCTGCAAGGAGAGCCAAAAGTTCGCGGAGCTGAACGAGGACCTCTCGGGTCCCGTCCGCGGCGCGATCCTCGCCCTCGAGGAGGCGCTGCGCGCCCGCGGCTACGCGAAGGTCACGCACCTGCTGGAATTCTTCGCCGTCAAGACCGACCAGACCGCCCCGGCCGCCAATAACCGCCTCGCCGCGGCGGCCGCCCCGGTGGGCCAGGTCTGAGCCCGGCGGAGAGGGTCCGACCGCGCCCAGCGGTCTCCGCCGGCGGTTGGGTGCGGAAGCCGTCCGCCCCGGCCGTCTAAGCGCCGCAATTGCCGGTTGCGGCCGCGGGGAGGAGTTCCGCAGGCTCCGGGGGTCCACCCCGCCGATGCGCCTTCCCCTCCGCCTCCTTGCCTCGCTGTTTCCTTTCGCCGCCGCGTTTGCCGGCGCGCCCTCTGCTCCCGTCCTGCCCGCCGTCCAAGCCGCCCTCACCGCCCAGGTGGAGGCCGGCGAGATCGCCGGGGCGGTGACCCTCGTGGTCACCCGCGACGCGATCCTACATCACGCCGCCACCGGCCTCGCTGACCGCGCCGCTGGCCGCCCAATGCGCGAGGATACGGTCTTTTGGATCGCGTCGATGACCAAGCCCCTCACCGGGGCCGCGATTCTGCTGCTGCAGGACGAGGGCAAGCTCCGCCTCGAGGACCCCGTGGCGAAGCATCTCCCGGAGTTCGCCGCGCTGCGCACGCCCGCGGGCCGGCCCGCGAACCTCACGATCGCCCAGGTGCTCACGCATACCTCGGGTCTGGCCGAGGCTCCCGGACCCGCCGCCGAGGCCGCCCGCACCTTGGCGGATCTCGTCCCGGCGTGGCTCGCGGCCCCGATGCAGTACGAACCGGGCGCCCGCTGGAAGTACACCCAGTCCGGCATCAACGTCGCCGGCCGCATCGTGGAACGGATCAGCGGGCTGTCCTTCGATGAGTTCCTCGCCCGCCGCCTGTTCGGCCCGCTCGGGATGAAGGACACGACCTTCTTTCCGGAGGGGGATATCCGGGCGCGCCTAGTGACGGCCTACGAGAAGCACCGGCAGACGGGCGAACTGCGTCCTGTGCCGCCGCGCGCCGGGTACGAGGGGGGCCGCAACCGGCCGCCGCTGCCGAATGGCGGCCTGTACTCGACCGGGCGCGATTATGCGCGGTTCTGCCAGCTGCTGCTCGGGGAAGGGGTGTTCGAGGGGCGGCGGATCCTGAGTGTCGCGGCCGTGCGGGCGCTGCGGACGCCGCTGACGGGCGACCTCCCGACCGGCTTTTTCCAGAGTGAGGCGCACGGGCAGTATGGCCGGAATTACGCGTGGGGGCCTGGCACCTGCATCCTGCAGCAGCCGCACCCGGGCCTCGCGGCGATGCTGTCCCCGGGGACTTTCGGGCACGGTGGTGCGTGGGGCACGCAGGCGTGGATCGATCCGGTCAAGGGGGTCGCCTACATCCTGATGGTGCAGCGCTCGAATTTTCCCAACAGCGACGCGAGCGTCGTGCGCCTCGCGTTCCAGCAGGCCGCCGCGGCCCGCTGATTTTTCGCGGAAGGGGTCAGGGCGAAACCTGCAACCGCGCGCCTACCCGGGGCCGCTCGCGGCTCAGGGCGTCGAGGGCAGGAACACCATACACACGGGCGACGGCACCGCCGCCACGTGCGGGGATGGGCGGATGGCGCCCGTCGCGGGATCGAGCCGTCCCAGCACCACCGTATCCGAATCTTGGTTGCCCATTGCGACGATCGTCCCGGTGGGGTCCCAGCCGAAGTGCCGCGGGGTGCGGCCCCCGGTCGGCACGTGGCCCCGCGCGGTGAGGGTGCCGCGTTCGGCGTCGATCGCGAAGATCGCGAGGCTGTCGTGGCCGCGGTTGGAGGCGTACAGCCAGCGGCCGTTCGGGTGCGCCTGGATTTCCGCGGTGGTGCTCCGGCCGGAGAACCCCGCGGGGAGCGTGCGCACGGACTCCACGGTCTCCAGGCGGCCGGCGGCCGCGTCGTGGCGGAACACGGTGACCGTCGAGTCGAGCTCGTTGACCGCGTAGGCGAAGCGGCCATCGGGCCGGAACGCTAGGTGGCGCGGCCCGGCGCCGGGGCGCAGGCTCACGTGCGCGGGCGTGTGCGGCGTCAGGCGGTGGGTGGCCGCGTCGAAGCGGTAGACCCGCACCTGGTCGATCCCGAGGTCACACACGTAGAGGAAGCGCTCCGCCGGATCGAGGGTGACCGCGTGCGGGTGCGGGGCCTTCTGGCGCGTCGGGTGCACGCTGCTGCCCTCGTGCCGGAGGATGGAGACGGGTTCGCCGAGGCGGCCGGTGGCATCCACGGGCAGCGAGGCGACCGCGGCGCCGCTGTAGTTTGCGACCAGAATGGTGCGGCCGGTGCGGTCTAAAAGGAGGTGGCAGGGGCCGGGGGCACCCGAGGAAGCCGTGCTGAGCCGTTCGAGGCGCCCGGTGGCGCGGTCGATGCGGAAGGAGGCGACCCAGCCGGTGGGCCGATCCCCGAAGGTGGCGGACTCGCTGATCGCGAAGAGCAGGCCCCGTGCGGGATCGAGGGCGAGGAACGAGGGCTGCGCCATCTCGGCGGCGAGGCCGAGGGGTTCCAAGGCCGGCTCACCCGCCCGCTCGACGAGACGGAAGGCGTGGATCCCGCGACTCTTCGGGCCGGTGTACGTGCCGACAAAGACGAGCGAGCCCGCCGTAGCCGCGGGAGTTGCGGCGAAGGCGGGGGCGAGCAGCGAGCAGGCCAGCAGGGCGAGCAGCAAGGGGTGGCGCATACGGGTGAGCGCACCGCGTTCGCGCCGTCCCGGCAAGCCTCGCCCGTTCCGCGCGGAAGGCCGCTCGGCGCCCCGTGCGAACCCGACCGCGGAGGCCGCCCGCCCGGTAAAGTGTAAGGTTTGCAATAAAGCGCGTCGGAGCTCCTGACAAAAAAGGCCTCCGTATTGCCACGTAAGCAGAAGCACGGACGTCCTTCGGAGTAGTTGTTGAGCAATGGGTTGCATTATCGCAAAAGTCTTTCGGAAGGGTTGGCACGGGGAACGCTAAAGGGAGGCAGAACCGCAAAACTGTCTCGCTAACGACCAACCACGATGAACTCCCTGCTCCTCCGCCTCGCCGCCGCCACGCTGCTGACCGGCTCCGCCCTTGCCACCCCCGTGTTCCCCGCCTTGGACGGTGAACTGCTCTTCACCAGTAACCAGACGGTCAGCCTGGTGGGCCCCTCGCCCTTGTCGATCCACACCGCCACCGGGCTGGACTTCAACGATGGTGACGCCAACGACGTCCCCGTGGTGGCCACCAACGCGGTGGTGACCGAGGCCTACGGCGACTTTGCCGGGCTGCTCAACGCCGGCGCCCAGATCCGCGACTTTACCTTCGCCACCCCGCCGGGCGGCAGCTACGCGGTCGTCACCGTCGGCAGCTTCAACTTCCACCTGACCTCCGTCACCATCGATGTGAACGCCCCTTGGCTGCGGCTCTTCGGCGAGGGCTACACCGACGCCCCGGGCTTCGACCGCACCCTTGGTGTTTACGACCTCGATATCCTCTCCTCCCGCTACCTCAACCAGGTCCGCAGCCTCTCCTTCTACTGGCTGGCCACCACCGGCGTCAGCGCCAGCGCTCCCGTCACCCTCAGTTCCACCTCCGCTCCCTCGTCCTCCGTTTCCGAAACCGTCTCCGTGATGGACCTGCTCGGCCTCTCCGGCAGCGTTCTCGCCGGCTGCTGGGTCGTCAAACGCCGCTCCCGCCGCCTGCTCTGAGCCGAGCCCACCACGGCGCTCTCCGCTTTACGTCCGTTCATCGTCCGGCCGGGGTCCTCGGACCCCGGCCGTTTCGCGTCAGCGGAAGATGGCGATTTCCGGGGCTTGGCCGGCGAGGTGGTGGGCGCGGTACATTCCCGGGGTGTTGAAGGGGAGGGCGATGTTGCCCGCGCGGTCGATGGCGATCACGCCCCCGTCGCCACCCAAGGCCTTGACCTTGGCCAGGGTGTTGGCCGCGGCCTCCGCCAGCGGCCGTCCAAGGTACTCGACCTGCGCCGCGATGTCGCGCGCGACGCCCACCCGGATGAAGTATTCGCCGTGGCCGGTGGCGCTGACCGCGCAGGTGGCGTTGGCCGCGTAGGTGCCGGCCCCGATCAGCGGGGAATCGCCGACCCGCCCGAACTTCTTGTTGGTCATCCCGCCGGTCGAGGTCCCGGCCGCGAGGTTGCCGTGCCGGTCGAGCGCGACGCAGCCGACGGTCCCGAACTTGCGCTCCACGTCCAGGGAGTCGTTCTCGTCGACGGTGGCGAAGACCGGCCCCCCCGGCCCGCCGAGGGCCGCGCGCCGGTTGGCCTGCTCGCGCTCCTTTTTCTGGGCGCGGAGCAGTTCCTCCCGCCGGCGCTCGGTCTGGAAATACTCGTTGGGCACCAGCTCGATCCCGCCGACCTGCTCGGCGAAGCGTTCCGCCCCCGCGCCCGCGAACAGGACGTGCGGCGAGCGCTCCATCACGGCCCGCGCGAGGGTGATCGGATTCCGCACTCGGGTGACGCCCGCGACGGCCCCGGCGGCGAGGGTGCGGCCGTCCATCAACGAGGCGTCCAGCTCGCAGCGGCCCTCCGCGTTGAGCACGGCCCCGTGACCGGCGTTGAACCGCGGGGAATCCTCGAGGATCCGGATCGTGGCGATCACGGCGTCGAGGGCCGTCCCACCTCCGGCCAGCACCGCGTGGCCGGCGGCGAGCGCGCGGCCCAGGTCTTCGCGGTACCGGGCCTCGAGCTCCGGGGTGAGGTTTTCGCGGGTGATGACGCCGGCGCCGCCGTGGAGGACGAGGCCGTGAATGGGGGACATAGCGGGGGAGGGAGATCGGGTTTCGGCCGCCGGGCTGACGCCCGCGAGGACGAGGCCCAGCGCGAAGGCTCGGAGGTGCATCGTGGAGTCGGGCCCGCGTTGGGCCCGGGCCGCACTCTCGGCGAACCGGTCCCCGCGGCGCCAGCCTTTTGGCGCGCGATCAGTCGGCGGGCGCCGTCCGGCCGCGCGCCCGCAGCCATTTCTCGGTTTCGACCACCGCGAGGGCCGCCAGAGCGACGGCCCCGGCCCGCAGCCAGGTGCCGGGCCCGACCGGCGCGCTGTGGAAGAGGGTGTTCATCGCGGGCACGTAGGTCAGCAGCGCCTGCGCGCCGAGCATCGCCAGCGTGCCGGCGATTACCCAGGGGTTGGCGGCCCAGTGGCGCCCGAGTACCGGCCGGGTCAGGGAGCGACAGCTGAAGAGGTACGCCACCTCGACCAACACGATCACGTTGACCACCGCGGTGCGGGCCTCGGCGAGGGTTCCACCCGCCACCTGCAGCTCCCAGTGAAAGAGCCAGAAGGCGCCCGCCAGCATCAACAGCGAGACCAAGGCGGTGCGGCGTAGCAGGGCTCCGGTCAGGAGGGGTTGGGCTGGATCCCGCGGTGGCCGCCGCATCAGGCCCTCCTCCCGGGGTTCGAAGACGAGGGTCAGACCGAGGAGGATGGCGGTCGTCAGGTTGATCCACAGGAGTTGGACCGGGGCGACGGGCAAAGGGAGGCCGAGGATGATCGCCACCAGCAGGATCAGGGCTTCGCCCGCGTTGGTCGGCAGGGTCCAGACGATGAACTTGGTCAGGTTGTCGAACACGCCCCGCCCCTCCTCCACGGCGGCCTCGAGCGAGGCAAAGTTGTCGTCGGTGAGGATCATCGCGGCGGCGCCCTTGGCCACCTCGGTGCCGCCGAGGCCCATCGCCACGCCGATATCGGCCTGCTTGAGGGCCGGGGCGTCGTTCACGCCATCCCCGGTCATCGCGACCACGTGGCCCCGCGCCTGGAGGGCCCGCACCAGCCGGAGCTTCTGCTCGGGGGCGACCCGGGCGAACACCGCCGTGCGCTCGGCGATGGCGGGAAGATCGCGGTCCGGGACCCGTTCCAACTCGCGCCCAGTTAGGGCAGGGAGCGGTCCGTCCGCCGCGCCGCCGCGCAGGCCGATTTGGGCGGCAATGGCGCGGGCCGTGGCGAGGTGGTCCCCGGTGATCATCTTCACGGCGATGCCGGCCTGCTGGCACTGGTGCACCGCGGCGATGGCGGCGGGGCGCGGCGGGTCCATCATCCCTTGGAGGCCGAGGAACGTAAGCCCGGCCGCGACGTGACCAGGTTCCAGCTTCCCGTGGCTGGGCTCGACGTGGCGCCGAGCCAGGGCCAGCACCCGGAGCCCCCCGGCGGCCATCGCCTCGGCGGCCTCCCCCGCGGCGGCACGGTCCAAGGGCGTGACGGCACCGGTCGCGTCCAGCATATCGTGGCAGCGTTCGAGCAGGCGCTCCAGCGCCCCGACCTTGTAGATCACCCGCCCCGCCGATGCTTGGTGGAGGGAGGCGCGGAACATCTGCTCGGACTCGAAGGGGATCGCGTCCAGCAGCGGAGCCCCGTCGTGCGCCGCGGCGCGCCCGAACCCCGCCTTTTCCGCCGCCACCACCAGTGCCGCCTCAGTCGGGTCGCCCTCGACCTGGATCCGGCCGTCCCGCTGGACCAGCCGAGCCTCGTTGCACAACAGGCCGGCCCGCAGGCACTCGGCTAGGGCCGGATGGGACGCCGCCGCCACCGCCTGCCCGTCCAGCCGCAGCTCGCCCACGGGTTCATAGCCGTTGCCCGTCACCTCGTAACGGCGGCCGCCGGCGAAGATCGCCCGGACCGTCATCTGGTTCTCGGTCAGCGTACCGGTCTTGTCCGAACAGATCACGGTCGTGCTGCCGAGGGTCTCGACGGCCGGGAGGTGGCGGATGATCGCCCCCCGGCGGGCCATCCGCGCCACGCCGATGGCCAGCACGATGGTGACCGCGGCCGGCAGGCCCTCGGGGATCGCCCCCACCGCGAGGGCCACCGCCGCCAGGAACATCTCCCCCGGCGCGGCGCCCCGCGCGACCCCGAGCGCGAACGTCCCCACGGCGAGCGCCACAATCACCCAGAGTAGCAGCCGGCTGAACTGCGCGATCTTGCGGGTCAGCGGGGTGGACAGTTCCGTCGCGCCCGCGATCAGCCGGGAGATGCGCCCCGTCTCCGTCCGGTCCCCCGTGGCCCACACCGCGCCCTCGCCTTGGCCTCGGGTGACGAAGGTCCCGGCGTAGGCGAGATTACGCCGCTCGGCTAGGATCGTATCGCGCGCCACCGGGTCGACGTGCTTCGCCACCGGGAGCGACTCGCCGGTGAGGGCGGACTCATCGGTGTGGAGCTGGCGCGTCCGGAACAGCCGCAGATCGGCCGGTACCCGGTCTCCCGCCTGCAGCAGCACCACGTCTCCCGGCACGAGCTCGGCGGAGGGGAGGCGGAGTTCGCGGCCACCGCGGCGGACGGTCGTCTCGGTGGCGACGAGGCGGGCCAGCGCGGCGATCGCGTGCTCGGCCTTCGCCTCCTGAAGGAAACCGACGACGGCGTTGACCAGCACCACCCCGAGAATGACGGAGGTATCCACCCACTCGCCGAGGAACCCAGTGACGCCGGCCGCCAGGACTAAAATGTAGACCAGCGGCTGGTGGAACTGGTGGAGGAAACGCCGCCAGACCGGGGTGCCGCGGCGGGCGGTGACTTGGTTGGGGCCGAACTCCTGCCGGCGCCGCTGGACTTCCGGTTCGTCGAGCCCCGTGGCGAGGTCGACCTGCAGCACCTGCAGGACCTCGTCCGCGGGCACGTGGTGCCAGTTGGGTGGGGGGAGGGGGTTGGGCACGGCTCGCGGGCGCGACCGGCCTGGGCCGGCGTCTCGGGCGGGCATTACTCGCGAGGAGAGGGCACGACCAGCACCGGGCGAAGACTGTGGGCGACGACCTGCTGCGAGACTGAACCGAGCAGGGTGTCGAAACGGCCGGTGCCGCCGTGGGTGCCGACACAGATCACATCCGCCCCCGCGCGCTCAGCCGCCTGAAGGATGCCGGTGGCGGGGTCGCGGTGGGGCACGACCTCGACGTTGGTCGCAATTCCGCGCGCCTCGGCGCCCTCGGGCAACAGGGCGCGCAGCCGCGTGGTCAGGGAGGCGGCGTGGTGCGCGTGCGCCTGCGTGAAGGCGGGATCGATCGGCGCCTGGAGGAACTCGCCCCCCGGCAGCGCGTGTGGGTGCAGGATGTGCACCAGGTGGAGTACGCCGCCCCGCGGCACCAGCGCGATGGCGCGCGCCACGGCCCGGTCCCCGGTAGCGGAAAAATCCGTCGCCGCCAGCACCCGCCGGACCGGACCGGGTAGGGCGGGGCCGGCTCCGGCCGCGAGGGGCACCACCGCCACGTTCATCGCCGCGTGGTGCAGCAGGCCGCGCGAGACCGATCCGTGCCACAGGCGCTCGAAACCGTGGTACTGGTGCGAGCCGGCCACGATCAGGTCGGCCCCGCATTCATAAGCCAGCTCGGCCAGCCGCACATCCTGCCGGCCCCAGTTCGCCTCCGCCCGCACCTCGAAATCGCCGCTGCCGAGCACCTCGGCGGCCCGGGTGCGGACGTCGCGCTGAATCATCGCGAGTACCTCCGCGGAGCAGCCCTCCAGCGTGAGCGGCCCCGTGCCCCCCAGCCGGGCGCGCTGCTCCGGCGGCCAGAAGACGAAGCCGGTGACTACTGCGCAGGGGCCGAGCTCCCGCAGTTCGCGGACCCACGCGAGCGCCGCCTCGGCGGAACGGGAGAAATCGAAGGCCACGAAGACCCGCAGCGGCCGCTCGCCCCGGAGCCAAGCGGCCAGCGTCTCCGGGGACCGGATCACGAGGGTCGGCACCGCGGCGCGTTCGGCAGCCCGTTCCGCCACACTGCCCAAAACCCACCGCCCCGCCGTGCGCCCGCCGAGCGCCCCCACCACCAGCAACCGGCAGCGACCCGGTTGGGCCCGGACCACGAGCTGCTCATCGGCCAGACCGCGGGCGAGCTCCGCCTGCACCGTCCCGCCGGTCGTGCGCAGGCGGGCCGCCTCGCGCTCGAGCCGCTCGGTGACGGCTGGCGCCGCCACGTGCGTTTCCGCGTGCAGCAATTGGAGGGGAGCCTCGAGTCGTCGGGCCAAGGTGGCGGCGACGCCCGCGGCGGCCTCCGCGGCCGGGCTGAAGTCGGTGCCGCAGAGGACGGCCGCGGCGGCCGTGGTTCCTGCGGTGCCCGGAGCGTTTGGGGTGGTTGGATTCATCTTGCCCGCATCCTAACCCGGGGCGCCCGCGTTGCCGCGCTTGGCCTGCCGAAGAGTGCGCGCATCTTGCCGCGCATTGCGGATTGCGACTGCGGTGCCGGCCGGGTGCGCTGACGGGCGATGACCCCGACCCCCCGCCGGTCGCCCCGCCTGCTCCTCGCGCTGCTCGCCCTCGCCGTCCCCGCCGCTGCCGCGCCGCCGGTCAATCTGTTGCTCGTGTTGGTCGACAACGTCGGCTTCGGCGACCTCGGCTGCTACGGCAACACCGCGGTCCGCACGCCTCACCTCGACCGGCTCGCGCGCGAGGGCGCCCGCTGCACCCAGTTCTACGTGGTCACCAGCAGCTGCACCCCCTCGCGCGGGGCGCTGCTCACGGGCCGCTACCCGGGCCGCAACGGCCTCCCGCACCAGCTGGCCGCGACCGAGAACTGGCACGGCATCGGGCTGCCGCACCGTGAGCGGATCCTGCCGCAGCTGCTCCGCCCCGCCGGTTACGCCACGGGCTCCTTCGGCAAGTGGAACCTCGGCTTCGCCCCCGGCTCGCGGCCCACCGAACGCGGGTTCGACGAGTTCCTCGGGTTCCGCGCGGGTAACATCGGCTACTACGACCACCTCTACAATCACGAGCGCGAC
>JBILWD010000378.1:0-3283 GCA_044370095.1 Opitutaceae bacterium
ACGTTGTAAGGGGCCTGAGCCACGGAGGCACCGGGGATCGCGACCCCATCCAAGTAGTAATCCACGCGGCTGACGATGCTGCCGGCGATCGCCGCCGTGGAGCGCAGGAACACCTGTGAGCCCTGCGGCAGCGTCGCGCCGTTGGTCGGGGCCAGCAGGCTGACCGCGGTGCCGCTCGCGGTGGAAACCGTCACGTTGGCGGGTGAGGAGACAGCCGTGATGCCGGCGCTGTCCGTGACCTGGGCCGTGATGGCGTTGGTCCCCAGCACCGCGGGGGTCCAGACCACGCTGTAGGGCGGGGCGTTCAGGGCTGCGCCCAGCGGGGCGCCGTTCACGAGAAACTGAACCGACGTGACCGTGGCGCCGGTGCTGGCCGTGGCGGCGACGGTGAGCGTGGCCGCGGTACCCGCGGTGGCGGTCGCAGGCGCCGAGACTGTGACCGTCGGCAGCGAGGCGACGGCACTGACCGTAACCGGCGCGGACTGGCCGACGTTACCGCGGTCATCGACCGCCTGAACAACCAGCGAATAGCTCTTGGCGACGGACGGAGTCCACGTGACCGAATACGGTGCGGTGAGGTCGGTCCCGACCGGCTCGCCATCAGCGAAGAAGGTGACGCCGCCGCCGGCTGAGCTCGGGATAAAGCCGTCCGGGTCGGCCGCGGTGGCGGTGAGGGTGACGGCCATACTGGTGGCGAGATAGGAACCGGCAGCCGGGGCGGTTACCGTGACGGTGGGCGGGACGCCCACGGCGGAGACCACATTGAAGGTGATGGCGGGGGAATCGAAGACCGTGGCACCGCCGCCCGTGTTGGCCGTCGCGCGGGCCGTCAGGGTATGCGCGCCGGGCGCAAGGCCACCCACTAGGTAGGAAACATTGTAGGGCGGCTGGGTGGCCGTCGCGAGGACGGCTTCACCGCCGGTGCCGGCATCGAGGACGAATTCGACCTGCTGTACCACCCCGTCGGAGAGGGCCGCGGAGGAGCGGAGGAAGACGCGTGAACCGAGCACGAGTGAACCGCCACTCACCGGCGCGAGCACTTGGGCGGCGCGGGCCGCGCCCAAGGTGACAATGCTGTTGGCGGTGGCATTGTTGACCGAGGCCCCGGCGCCGGTGGCGTTGGCAGAGGTGTCCGTGACCGTGGCGGAGATCGTATAGGTTCCCGCAACGCTAGGGAACCACGGCACCGTGAACGGCGAGGAGCCGGTGGCGGTACCGAGGTTGGTCCCGTTGACGGAGACGACGACTCCGACGATGGAGGCTGAAGCGGTGGGCGAGGCGTTTACGCTGATGACCAGCCCGGCCGGCGTGCTGACCACACCGGCGGGGGAACCCGTCGCGGGGAAGGCCCCAGGGGTGAAGGAGATCGTCGGGGTGCCGAGCGCACCGGGGACGACGGCCAGCGCGGCGAGGCCGGCCAGCACCGACGAGACGCGGCGGAAGAAGGGAGGCATGGCGGTCGGCAGGGCGGTTTACTTCGCGCCGCTGCGGGTGCGCGGCTCGGCGCTGGCCGGGGTCACGATCGTCGGGTTCTGGAACAGCGAGTTCGCCGGGGTACTCTTCAGGTTCTGCTTCTTGGGCGAACCGCCGGGGCTGACCAGATTCGCGGTCACGAAGATGAGCAGGTTACGCTTCTGGGCGCTCTCGCCCTTCGAGCGGAAGAGCCGGCCCACGAGCGGGAGGTCCCCGAAGAACGGGATCTTGTCGTTGACCTTCTTGACCTCCTCCCGGGTCAGGCCGCCCATCACGAGCGTCGCCCCGTCCCAAATCGTTACCTTGGTCGAGATGTCGCGGACCGAGAAGATCGGTTGGTAGAAACCCGGGGGGACCGTGACCGTGGTCGTACCCGAGATGGCCACGCTCGGGCCGCCATACTCGACAAAGCCCTCGAATTCGGTGACGCGGGGGTTCAGGTCGAGGCTGATGCTGTAATCGTCCTCTTCCACGGTCGGGGTGACTTTCAGTTCCACGCCGACATTGCGCGCGGTAAACTCCTGTGGCGTGCCCGCGGTGATCGTGACGCCGGCCGCGCCACCGGCCACCGCGCCGGTGCCGACCTGGCTCTGGATTTCGCCGTAGCTCTGCGGATACCGCAGCTCCTGGGCGACCGTGATGTTGGCGGGGTTGCCGGAGAGCACCGTCAACTTGGGCGAGCTCAGCAGGTCCGTGCCCTGCTTCTGGGAGAGAGCGCGAACCGCCGCGCTGACGTCGAACTCACCCACGAAGCCCACGATGTTCGCGAGGGCGTTGGCGGTGGCGGCGAGCTGGACGCTCCCGGGCACGCCGGTGGGCGAGACCGGAACCCGCAGCTGACCCTGCGTCTGGTTCGGGTCGGTTTCCGAAAGGGAGATCGCGGGATCTTTGATGACGAGCGCGTTGGCGTTCGAAGTGCTGGGGAAGGCGCCGACCAGCGGGCGAGTGACCCCGGCGCTGGTGTAGGTCTCTTGCGGGTCGAAGATCTGGCGGCCATTCACGTCGAGCACCGGCGCGCCGGTGGACGGGTTGACCCGGGCGATGCCGCGGCGGTTCAGGTTCCAGGTGACGCCGAGCTCCTCGAGCGCGCCCTCCTGCACCTCCATAAACTTGGCCTCGATCTCGACCTGGCGGACGTCGTTGTAACGGGCGAGAATGTTGCGGATGCGCTCGTTGTTGCGCGCGGTCTGAGTCACGAGGATCGCGGACCCATCATAGGCCAGCGAGCTGCCCTCGACCGTGAAACTGACGCCAGCCTGCTGCAGGAAGGCCTTCATCGCGGCGGCCTCGCCCCCGGGCGCGGCGGTCTCGGCCTCGCCGGCGGCCCCACCCTCGCGGGACGCGTTAGCGGAAGCCGCACTCGTGATGCCGGTCATCCGCAGCACCGTGGCGCGGGTGACCGGGAAGAACTGAGTCTCGAGCGTCGTGGTCTCGCCGCCCGGGCGGACCACCACCGCATCAGCCTGAACCTCGTACTGATAGCCGACCGCCTCGGTAACGAAGTCGAGGACCCGCTTCAGGGTGGCGTTGCGCAGGGTGAGTGTGACCAGCGGGTTCTTGTTGCTGGTGTCGATCAGGACCACGTTAACGCCCTTGGCGCCCGGGGTGCCAGAGTTGTCGAACTCCTCGGAAATCGCGCTGAGAGCGGCGACCACGTCGCCGATCGGGGCCCGGGTCCAACTGACCGCCGGCAGCGTGATCTGGGAAAGCTTTTGGGCGAGCGGGCCCACGGCGGCGGCGCGATCCGTTTCACGGGGGCGCTCCTGGTAAATCCCGGGCCGCTGCCAGCTCTTGGCGACCTCCTCAAGCA
>JBILWD010000379.1:0-3266 GCA_044370095.1 Opitutaceae bacterium
CACGGCGGGGGGCCTGGCCGCGGTGGACCGGGCCGTCGCGTCTTCCGGCGACTATCTCCGCAACGTGGAGATCGCGGGCCGGCGCTACGGGCACATCGTTGATCCTCGGAGCGGCCGGCCGGTCGCGCACGGCTGCCGGCAGGCCACCGTCGTGGCGGGTACCTGCCTGCAGGCGGGGGTCCTCTCGACCACCGCGTTTGTCCTCGGGATCCCGCGGGGCGTGGAATTCATCCAGTCGTTCCCCGGCGCGGAGGGCCTGCTCGTGGGCGAACAGACCCGGGCGCAGACCCGGGGCTTTTTTAACTATGTCGCGACGTGAACTAAGTCTCCTGGCCGCCGCGGTCGTCGCGGTCGTGTCCTTGCGCGGGGCGATCCAGCCCGGCGACCGTTTCCCGGAACTAGCGGGAGAGGATCTACCGCGCCTCGCGGGCGAGGCTCTGCCGGAGCGAACGGGGCGGGTCGTGCTGGTGGATTTCTGGGCCTCGTGGTGCGGGCCGTGCAAGGCGGCGTTCCCGGTGCTCGATCAATTGCACCGCGACTATGCGGCGAAAGGGCTCGTGGTCGTGGGCGTAGGCGTCGACGAGAAGCCGGCGGCCGCAGCCGACTTTGTACGGCGGTTGGCGCCGGCCTTCCCCGTGGTGCACGACCGGTCCCAGCGGTTGGTGAAGGCCGTGGCGGTGCCGACGATGCCCACCAGTTATCTCCTCGGCCGCGACGGCCGGGTCCGTTTTGTCCACCGCGGGTTCCACGGCGAGCGCTCCGCGCGCGAACTGCGGGCCCAGATCGAAACCCTCCTCGCTGAAAAGCCCTGATTATGCGCCGCTTCCTGCCACTCCTCGCCGCCATCGTCCTGCTCGGTTCTGGTTGCGCCGGCACCACTCTCGTGCGCGTCCAGCCGTGGGAACGCGCCACCCTCTCGTCCTATGCCCTGCGGCCCGACCGCGATGCGCTGCATACCGCGATGATGGAGCATACCTTCTTTTCCCGCGAGGCGGCGGCCGGGGGCCGCGGTGTGGGGGGCAATGGATGCGGTTGCAATTGAACGGCGACCTTATCTTCTCCCGCCATGCTACCCCTGCCCTCCTTTCTTGCCCGGCATCCCCTGTGCACCCTGCCCGGTCTGATGTTGATGACCCTGCTGCAGCGGGCTCCGGCCGTGCGCCCCGTGGTCGCGGCGGCGGAGAACTTGGTGATCAAGTCGCCCCTGGGCCAGTTGCTGCGCGGGGCGTTCACCGTGGCGGGCTTAGGCGCGATGCATTCCCGGGCGGGCGCGACCACGTTCGTCCGTAATCCCGCCTCCAATCCCCTGCCGGGCAACGTCGGGGCGCCGGTCTCCATGACCTTTACCTATACGGGTACCCCGAGCGCGCCGCAGTATTTCCGGGTGACGGGGTCACTCCCCCCGGGCCTGCGTTTCACGCCAGCGTTGACCAATGGGAATGTGATTTCCCGCAATCCCGTGATCAGCGGCACGCCGACCGCGGCGGGCGAGTACACGATCTTCGTGCAAGGCGTTGGGACAGGCGGTAGCGGTCCCCTCGAACCCATCCGGTTCACGATCACGGATGGTTCGCCGCCGGTGCCGCCGACCATCACCCAACAGCCGACGAACCAGTCCGCCCTCGCGGGCGGGGACGTGATCTTCACCGCCGCCGCGAGCGGCACGCCGACCCCGACGCTGCAGTGGTGGCGGGACGGCCAGCCGATCGCCGGCGCAACGGGAGCCACCTATACCGTGGCGAATGTCCGGACGACGGATGCGGGCGTGTATTCCGTCGTGGCCACCAACCCCGGCGGCAGCCAGCTGAGTTCCGCGGCGACCCTGACGGTGATCGCCCCGAACGCCAACGCCCGCCTGAGCAATCTTTCCGTGCGGACCAATCTTGCGGCGAGTGCGACCCTGATCGTGGGCGTGGCCGTGGCCGATGGTTCCCGGAACGTGCTGTTCCGGGCCATCGGCCCGACCCTTGCGGCCTTCCAGGTGCCGGGAACCCTCGCGGATCCGCGTCTGGAGCTCTACCGCGGTTCGACGAAGGTAAACGAGAACGACAACTGGGCTCCGGCCCTCGCGCCGGTGTTCGGCAGCGTCGGGGCCTTCCCACTGACCAACGGGAGCCGCGATGCCGCGCTGGTGGCACCGCTGGCGCCGGACGCCTTCACCGCGCAGGTGCCGGGCGCGACTGGTGGGGTGGTGCTGGTCGAGGCCTACGACACCGGCCCGGCGGCCGGGGGACGGCTGGTCAATGTTTCCGCCCGCAACCGCGTGGGCACCGGGGACGACATCCTGATCGCGGGCTTCACCATCTCAGGTACCGGCAACAAGCCGCTCCTCATCCGGGCGGTGGGTCCGACGCTGGCGGCCTTCGGGGTGGGCGGCACCTTGGCCGATCCGAAGCTCGAAATCTACAATGCGGCGGGCGTGAAGCTGACCGAGAACGACACCTGGTCGCCCGGTCTGGCGACGACGTTCGCGAGTGTCGGCGCGTTCCCGCTGGCGGTCGGCAGCCGGGATGCCGCGCTGCTAACGTCCCTGCCGCCGGGGAGCTACACGGCGCAGATCCGCGGGTCCGACGGCGGCACCGGCGAGGCGCTGGTAGAGATCTACGAACTGCGGTAACGCGACCCGCGAAAGGGGTTGGCGCGGGCGCGGCGGGCGGTTCCATTGCCCGGGATGACGTCCGCCCGCCTCCTTGCCGTTCTCCTGACCGCGACCCTCAGCCGGCTCGCGGCTCAAATCCCGCAGCTCAGCGCGACCCTGGCTTTGCCCTCCCCGGCCCTCGCCGCGGGTGGCGGGGCCGTCTCGATCGACCTGCGGAACCACTTCGGCTTCCCCGGCGTGAGCGGACCGGTGGTGCAGTTCGAGACCTCCCTCGGCCGCTTCAACGTGGAGTTGCGCTCCGACGCCGCGCCGCGGCACGCGGCCAACTTCCTCGCGTATGTCCAAGCGGGGACCTACGCCGGCACCTTCATTCATCGATCTGCGGCCCTCGACGGCAGCGGCATCTCCATTGTCCAAGGCGGCGGCTACCGCTCGACCGGCGGCAGCAACGTGGCGAACGTGGCCAAGCTGGCGCCGGTGGCCCTCGAGTACGTGTTGCCCAACGCGCGCGGCACCCTCGCGGCGGCCCGCACCAGCGATCTCAATAGCGCGACGAGCGAGTGGTACTTCAATACGAAGGACAACTCGACCATCCTCGGTCCGGCCAATGGCGGCGGCTATTCGGTGTTCGGTCGCGTGCTCGGTAGCGGGATGTCGGTGGTCGACC
>JBILWD010000380.1:0-3265 GCA_044370095.1 Opitutaceae bacterium
ACCCGGAGGCGCCGGAGAACGTGCCGGATAAGACGAATAATTTCGCCGCCCAGAATCAGCAGGTCGCTCAGGAGAAGCCCACGCCGGAAGGCCGCAGCGACCGCCCTGCGCTCGAGGGGCGCACCGACCTCGAGTCTAACCAGATTGTGAGCGGCCGGCTGATCCAGCCCCAAGAGTTCACCCCGGCGCCGCCGCCCCCGACCGAGGCCCTGCCCGCCCCGGAGGTGGTCGCCGCGCCGCGCCGCGAGCAGAACCCGCTCTCCGGCGTCGAAAAGGTGGAGGGCGAGAACCTCGAGGGAATCGGGAGCAGTCTCGCCAAGCGTTTGGAGCGCGCGGAGGCGGTGCCCGAGCGCGTCGAAGGAACCAAGGAAGGGGAGGGGGCCACCGCCCAGCCAGCCCCACGCCCGGCGATTGACCCACGCCGGCCCCAGCCTCGCCCGCAGTTGGTCAAGACCATCCAGACCCGCCCGGCGATCCTCGCGGAGAATAAATTCGGCACCACCAACATTGGCCCCACGGCCGTCGATGCGCGCTGGAGCAACTACGGGGCGTACCTCCAGCGGATGATCGATTCCGTGCAGATTCAGTGGGAGCGGATCGTCATCGAGCAGAAGGCGAACCCGGTCGGAGGCAGCTCCGTGACCGTAAAGTTCGTGATGAACGACGAGGGTCGCATCGTCGATATCGGCGTCGAGAACTCGACCGCGAACGACACCGCCACCCGGGCCTGCGTCAGCGCGATCACCGATCGGATGCCTTACGGACCGTGGACCGATGATATGAAGGCCGTCCTCGGGGATCGGCAGCAGATGACCTTCACGTTCTACTACCAGTGAACGCCCCGCCGGACACCTCCGACCTTCCCCTCGGCCGCGGGGTGACGCTCCTGCAGGTAGATCCGCAGGGCGTGCTCGCCTTCGCCAAGCCGGCCGGCCTGCTCTCGCATCCCAATGAGCCCGGCGATGAGCCGCGCTCCACGCTCCGAGCCAGTTACGATCTTAAGTCCGAGGCCTACGAGTGGGAATCTCCCGCGGGTGGGCCGGTGCGACGCTGCTGGCTGCTCAACCGCATCGACTCTGCCACCTCAGGTGTGCTGCTCGGCTGCCTGCGGCAGGATCTGGCGGTCGAGATTCGCGCCCAGTTCCGCCGGAAGCAGGTGCGGAAGGTTTATTTCGCCCTCGTCTTCGGTGCCCCCCGCGCCCCGCTTGAACTTTGGCGGGATATGTTGGCTGTGGAGCGTCGCGAGGGCCGCCTCCGCACCTCTGCTCGCGCGGGCAACATCCCCGCCGAATGCCGGATGAGCGTCGCGCGACGGGGCCTCCGGGAACCGCGCATGGCCCTCTTGCGCCTCGAGCCCCGCACGGGCCGCAGCCACCAACTGCGGGTGCAGTGCGCCCAGCGCGGGCTGCCGATTGTCGGTGACCAGACCTACGGAGATTTTCCCCGCAATCGCGAATTCGCCCGCGCCGCCGGCACCCGTCGGCTCTTCCTGCACGCGGCCGAGACCAGCTTCGAGTACCAGTGGAACGGCGCCCCCCATTCCTTCGCCGCGCGCGCACCCGTGCCGCCCGAGTTCGAGCAGGCCCTCTGAGTCCGGCCCGTCCCCGGCGAAACGTCCTCCCGGAGCGACGCGGCTCCGCCGGCGCGAAAAACCGGTTTGTCCTCCGGGCCCGCCCGGCTCCAAGCTCTCCGTATGATTTTGCCCAAGTCCAACCGCCTGACGCCGGCGCAGCTCGCCGAGGTCACCGGGATCGTCGCCGAATTCGGCTGCACCATTCAGCCGATTATCGGCGCCCTCCGCACGATTTACGCGATCGTCGGCGACGAGCGGGACGACCTGATGATCAACCGGCTGGAGGGCCTCGACTACGTCGAGCGGATCGACCGCATCCAGTCGCCGTTCAAGCTGATGGACAAGCGCTCGGACCTCGCCAGCCATCGAATCCGGCTCGGGGGCGTGACGCTTGGGGAGGAACTCTTCGTGATCGCCGGGCCCTGCACGATCGACCCGAAGAATCCGAACTATTTCTACGAGAGCGCCGCGGCGGTGAAGGAGGCGGGCGCCCATATGATCCGAGGCGGAGTCTGGAAGCCCCGCACCAACCCCTATACATTCCAGGGCGACACGCGTTCGATGGATATTCTGCTGGAGGGCTCCCGGCGCACCGGCCTCCCGGTCGACACCGAGGTGATGGAGGAGGCGCACATCGGGCTGGCCCTCGAGGCCGGCGTGAACTGCCTGCAGGTCGGGGCCCGCAACGCCCTCAATTACTCGCTCCTCCGCGCCATCGGCCGCGCGGTGGCCGGACGGGACACGGCGGTCCTGCTTAAGCGCAGCATCCATATGGGCCCGGTGAACGAGTTCATCTCGGCCGCCGAGTACATTGCCGCCTTCGGCAACCCCAATATTTTGCTTTGCCCCCGCGGCACCGCCCCCGGTCTCGACGGCTACCGCAATCATCCCGACGAGAGCATCACGCCGCTGCTGAAGGAGAAGACGTGGGCGCCCGTGGTGGTCGACCCCTCTCACTCGGTGGGCAAGGCCGCCTATGTGCCCGCCAGCGCCCTCGCCGCCGTGGCCTACGGAGCCGACGGGCTCTGCCTCGAGGCCCACGTCAGTCCGAGCCACGGGATCGGGGATGATCCCAAGCAGGCACTGACCCCCGAAGGGCTGGCCGAGACGATCCGGCAGGCACGCGCCCTCTGGCAGTTGCGGCGCGGCGTCAAAGCAGGCTGAGCTGGGAGTCGTCCGCCGGCGCCACCCGCAGCTTGCGTCGCGGGCGGACCTCCGGGGCGGGGAGCTCCACGTCCGGGTTCTCGCCCTCCAGCCGGCCGAGGATGGTCCGCGCCCGTTGAATCACGCTCGGCGGTAGACCCGCAAGGCGCGCGACTTGGATGCCGTAGCTGCGGTCCGCCGCTCCGGGGACAATCCGGCGCACGAACAGGATCTCGTCGTTCCACTCCTTCACGGCCACCGAGAAGTTTCGCAGGCGCGGCAGATGCCGCTCGAGCTGCGTCAGCTCTTGGTAATGTGTCGCGAACAGAGTTCGCGGCCCCCGCTCGGGCCCCTGGTGCAGGTGCTCCACGACCGCCCAAGCGATTGCGAGGCCATCGTAGGTCGAGGTGCCGCGCCCGATCTCATCGAGGATGATCAGCGAACGGTCAGTCGTATTGTTGAGGATGTTCGCGGTCTCGTTCATCTCGACCATAAAGGTCGAATTGCCTCGAGCGAGGTCGTCGCTCGCTCCGACGCGGGAGAAGATCC
>JBILWD010000381.1:0-3262 GCA_044370095.1 Opitutaceae bacterium
GACGGCACGAACTCGATCACGGCGCAGACCGATGGCGGGCTGCTGTCGGTGGTCAACATCGGCCTGACGAGCGGTTCCGCGGGCACCGCGTCGCGATCCGGTTCCTACCTGGTGGGTTTCAGCGGCTACCCGATGAACCTGTCGGACTTCTCCTTCCCCGCGCTGGACCCCGTGTATGCCGTGGGCGGTCGTTTCTCGCTCACGAACGAATACCTCGACTTCATCTCGGGCACGGTGCGCATCCGGTTGTTTGATGGCAGTGCGCAGGTGGCCCAGCAGGACTTCTCCCTCAGCGCGGTCAGCGCCTTTGGCTACGGTGATCCGATCGCGGAGAGCGTGTTCCTCGGGATGGTCTCCCCGGTGGCGTTCGACCGGATGTCGGTTCAGGCCGTGGTGGATCCGACGTTGCAGCTGGCTTCCGGTGACCAGCCCTGGGTCGGCGTCGCGAGCCTCACGTTCGGTGGTCTCTCCACGGCTCCGACCCCTTCCAACCCGAGTTCCTCGTCGGTGGGCACTTCGTCGGTCCCCGATGGCGGTGCCTCCCTGGTGATGGTGGGTTCCGCGATGTTCGCCCTGGCTGGTGCCGCCTCCCGCCTGCGCCGCCGCAAGTAAGTCCCTTTGGTTAGTGAGGTGAGCCCGGTGTGACCCGGGTGGGCGCCGCTCCCTGGCAGGGGGGCGGCGCCTTAGTTTTTGCTTCCGGGATTTCCCGCTTTCCGGGAGGGAGTCCAGGCGTTGGAGTGCGGGTCCTCGATGCACCCCCTCACCCTCTGCTCCGTCCTGATGGGTTTGGCCGCCGTGGCGGTCGCCCGGCCCGCGAACCTCGTGCTGATGATGGCCGATGACTTCGGTTACGAGTGCGTGACCGCCAACGGCGGCGAGTCCTACCAAACCCCGAATCTCGACCGGTTGGCGGCGACGGGAATGCGGTTCGAACGCTGTCACGTACAGCCGCTCTGCACTCCGACCCGGGTGCAGCTGATGACCGGCCTGTACAATGTCCGCAATTACGTGGAGTTCGGCGCGATGGACCGCGGGGCGGTGACCTTCGGGCACGTGCTCCGGGACGCGGGGTACCGGACGGCGGTGGCGGGCAAGTGGCAACTGGGTACGGAGCCTGATTCGCCGCGGCACTTCGGCTTCGACGAGGCGTTTCTCTGGCATCACCTGCGGCGGGCCTCCCGCTACGGCAACCCCGGTTTCGAGCGTGACGGGCAACCGGTGGACTTCCCCGGCAGCTACGGTCCGCGCGAGGTGCAGGCCTTTGCCCTCGATTTCATCCGGCGGCACCGGGACCGGCCGTTTTTCCTCTATTACCCGATGATGCTCACGCACAGCCCGTTCCAGCCGACGCCGGACAGCCCCAAGTGGGACCCGCGCGTCGGGGAGCGCGGGAACCAGAGCCCGGCGCACTTCGCCGATATGGTATCTTATATGGACCGGCAGATCGGCGAATTGGGAACGCACCTCGAGACCTTGGGCCTGCGGGAGCACACCCTAGTCTTGTTCCTGGGCGACAACGGTACGGCCACGGACCTGACCTCCCGGTTCAAGGGGCAGGATTATCCCGGCGGCAAGGGCCGGAGCCACGCGCGGGGCACGCACGTGCCGTTGGTCGCGTATTGGCCGGGCCGGATCCCGGCGGGGAGCGTTAACCGGGACCTGATCGCGAGCGTCGATTTTCTCCCGACCTTGGCGGAGGTGGCGGGCGTGTCGTGGCCGGCGGAACGGCTGACTGACGGGCGCAGTTTCTGGCCGCAGCTGCAGGGGAAGCCGGGGACACCGCGGGAAGCGATCTATTGCTGGTACGCCTCCGATGGTGGCCCCGTGGCGCGCTTCGAGTTCGCGCTCGGGACGCGCTACAAGCTCTACCGAGACGGCCGGTTCTTCGATGTGCAGGCGGATCCTTTTGAGCAGGGCCAGCCGTTGCCGCTGCCGACGGCCGACGGTGAGCCCGCCACTGCCGCCCGGGCCTTGCAGGCCGTGCTGGACCAGTACGCTGAGGCGCGGCCCGCGCACCTGCGGCAGGAACGCGTGACGGCCAAGCAGGCGAAGCGGGCGGAGAAGCAGGGCAAGGCGAAGCGCTGAGCCCCGCGGGTGGGGCCGGCCTCGCGGCTCACCGCGGGGAGAGAGCGTCGCGGGCCTCCAGCACGAAGAGCACGGAGAACAGCGCCAGGCAAAGCGCGAGCAGCGCGTTGGCGGGGCGGCCGTTGCGCAGGGGGCCGAGCAGGTCCGCGCGGTTGTTCAGCACGAGCAGCACCGCGGCGAGGAACGGGAGGAAGAAGGACCCCGTGATCGCGTAGAGCACGACCAGCGCGAGGGGGCTTTTGTACAACAGGAGCAGCAGCGGCGGGAAGGCGAGGCCGGCGAGGAAGGTCTGGTAGGCGGGATCGGCGGAGGAGACCGGCGCGGCGACGGGTCCCGCGCGCAGCTGACGCCAGGCGTCCGCGAACAGGTACGGCACGCCCTGCCAGACCCCGAGGAGCGAGGTGAAGACGGCGGACCAGAAACCGAGCAGGAAGCAGGCGCGACCGAAGGGCCCCAAGATCTCGCCGAGCCGCGCCGCGAGGGCAGCCACGAGAGCGTTGCCGGAGGCGTCCCCGGGGGAGGCGCCTGCGGCGATCACGATCATCGCGAGTCCGAAGACTCCGCTGAGCGTATAGGCGACCGTGAGATCGGCTTGGCAACGGCCGTGGGCCGCGGGGCCTTGCCAGCCCTTCTCGCGGATCCAGTAGCCGTAGCAGAGCAGCGTGACACTGCCCCCGACCCCGCCCATCAGCCCAAGCACGAAGCCGGCGGAACCAGGCGGCACGGTGGGCACCAGCAACCCGCGGAGGAACCCGCCCGGATCCGCGAGCAGCGGGAACGCGCAGCCGATCACCGGGACGAACATCGCGGCAGTCAGCCAGGACATCAGCCGCTCGAAGCGGGCGTAACGCCCCCAGCGCACCAGCGCATAGCCGGCAACCGCGTGCAGCGCGGCCCAGGCCGGCACCGGTAGCCCGGGAAAAAACGCGTGCCCGGCCACGCCGCAGGCCGCGGTGAGCGCCGCGGCGACGAGGGCGCCCCAGAGGACGAGAAACGCGAGGAAGTACCAAGCCACCGCCCGCGGTAAGTGGCGCGTCCAGCCGGCGATCAGGCTGGTGCCGGTCGCCAGTTGCCACCGCGCGATCCCGTCATTGAGCACCCCCTTGCAGAGGGCTCCGAGCACGACGACCCACAGCACCGCGAGGCCGAAGCGGCGACCGGCGACGCTTGCGGCGAT
>JBILWD010000006.1:0-28915 GCA_044370095.1 Opitutaceae bacterium
GGCCCCGGTGGAGGCGGTCGTCACGGTCGATGCCGCGGCGGCCCCACACCACGTCACGGTGCAGCGCAACCGGTTCAACGGCAGCTGGCGCGTCGCCTTCCTCGTGCGGCCCCCGTCGGAGCCGCGCCCCGTGGAGCTGCGCTGCTTCCTGCGGCTCGGCGGCGAGGCGCTCTCCGAGACCTGGTCGCACCTGTGGCAGCCATGAACGCCTTCCCCGCCCCCGCTGACCGCGTCGAGCTGGCGATGATTTTTCGCCCGGCCTCCGGGTCGATGGCCGAGTGGAACGAGGCTTACGTCCGGGTGGAGGACTACCTGCGCGCGCACCGGATCCACAACCGCCTCCACCAGAGCCGCCTGATCCTGCGGATCCTCCAGCGGGCGGCGGTGCGCCACGCGGCGGATCCGACGCTCAGCCCGACCCGCCTGGCCGCGGAGGAGACCGAGCGCCAGATCGACGAGTGGTTCGCGGCGATGCTGGACGAGCGCGGCGGCTCCGGCGACCGCCGGACGATCGAGGGGCGGGTCGCGCTGCTGCTGGCCGACGGCCCGGCCCGCTGGCCCTACGCGTTCCTCGAGTCCGGGCAGACCCCGGACGAATTCCGGGCGGCGATGCAGGCCGGGGTGCTGCGGGCCGGCCCCGACCTGAAGATCTCCAGCATGGTGCCGCGCCCGATCGACCTCGGCCCCATCCCGGAGGCGGCGGGCGACACCTTCGAGCGCATCGCCAAGTGGCCGGTCTTCCGGCTGCTCTTCCTCTGGGCCCTGCTCACGGGGGTCCTCGCCGCGCTGTTCCGGCTGACGCGCTGACGCCCGATGCAACCGCACCTGCCAGGCAGGATGGACGAGCGGCGGCTCACGCGGCGCCGCTCGCTCTTCTTTACCGGCATATTCCTGCTCACGAGCGTCGCGACTTGGTTCCTCGCGGACCTGCTCTGGCGCGGTGGAATCACGGCGCTCGAGGTGGCGCTGCTCGTGGTGTTCACGATCCTGTTCGCCCACGTGGCCGCGGGCTTCTGCACCGCGATGGTCGGGCTGTACGTCGTGAACCGCGGCGGCGATCGGGCGCGGATCGACGCCTCGACGGTGCCGCCCGACGCGCCCCTCGCCTCCACGGCGATCGTGATGCCGGTCTGCAACGAGGACGTCAGCCGGGTGTTCGAGGGGCTGCGGGTCGTCTACCGCTCGCTGCAGGAGACGCACCGGCTCGAACCGTTCGACTTCTTCGTGCTCAGCGACTCCAGCCAGCCGAACCAGTGGATCCAGGAGGAGGTCGCGTGGCTCGAGCTCTGCAAGCAGGTCGATGGGTTCGGCCGCATCTTCTACCGCAAGCGCCGGCACTCCACGAACAAGAAGGCGGGCAACCTGGGCGACTTCCTGCGCCGCTGGGGCGGCCGCTACCGGTACATGATTGTCCTGGACGCGGACTCGATCATGACCGGCCGGGCCCTGGTCCAGCTCGTGGCGCTGATGGAGCAGCACCCGCAGGTGGGGATCATCCAGACCGCGCCGCGGCTGATCAACGGGGAGACCCCGTTCGCGCGGATGCAGGCGTTCGCGAGCCGGTTGTACGGCGGGCTGTTCCTAGCGGGGCTGAACTACTGGCAGCAGCACGACGGGAACTACTGGGGCCACAACGCGGTGATCCGGGTGCAGCCCTTTATTGAGCACTGCGCGCTGCCGGAACTGCCGGGCAGCGAGCCCTTCGGGGGGCGGATCCTCTCGCACGACTTCGTCGAGGCCGCGCTGATGCGCAAGGCGGGGTGGGGTGTCTGGCTCGCCGCGGGCATCGACGGCACCTACGAGGAGGGTCCCCCAACCCTGATCGACTCCGCGAAGCGCGACCGGCGCTGGTGTCAGGGCAACCTCCAGCACGCCTGGCTGCTCACCGCGGAGGGACTCCGTCCTGTCAGTCGCTTCCACCTGCTGATGGGCGTAATGGGCTACGCGGCCTCCCCGCTCTGGCTGCTCTTTATGCTGCTGTGCACGCTCGAGGTATTCTCGCGCTCGGGCGAGGCCCCGGCCGTGGCGGCGGCGCCCGCCCTGACCTCCCTCGGCCTGCCCCCCAGCCTGCCCAGTGCGCTGGCCTTGTTTGCCCTCACGATGCTGCTCCTGTTCCTGCCCAAACTCGCGGGACTCGCCGTGACGTGGGGGCGTCCGGACGAGGTGCAGCGCTACGGGGGCCGGGCGCGGCTCGCGCTGAGCTTCCTCTTCGAGTCGATCGGCTCTGCCCTGCTTGCGCCGATCAATATGGTTTTCCACAGCAAGTTCGTGGTCTTCACTCTGTTGGGCCAGGGCGTCACCTGGCTGACACAGCGGCGGGGCGCCGAGGACGATGGGACCGACTGGCGCGAGGCGATCCTCACCCACGGGGGCCAGATGCTCTTCGGTCTGGGATGGGGTGTGTCCGCTTACCTGCTCTCGCCGGCTTTCTTTGCCTGGCTCAGCCCGGTGGTGGTGCCACTCGTGCTGGCGGCGCCGCTCTCGATTCTGCTCAGCCAGGGCCGCCTCGGCCGCGCCGCCCGACACTGGGGCCTCTTCTTGACCCCGGAGGAGACGGCCCCGCCCTACGAGCTCCGGAGGCTCGAGCAGAATTTGGCGGAATGCTACCGTCACCTCCCGCCGCTGGAGCCGCTGCGCGCTGATTACGGGCTGCTTCAGGCCGTGCTGGACCCCTACGTGAACGCGCTGCACGTCGCGCTCCTGCGCCAGCGCCGCCGCACCGAGGAGTCGCGCGAGTGGTTCGCCCAACTGCGGGAACGGTTGCTCCGCGACGGTCCCGACCGCTTCACCCCTCGCGAGAAGATGGCGCTACTGCTCGACGCGGACTCGATGATGGAACTCCACCGTGACCTGTGGAGCGCCCGCACCGAAGATCTCGCCCCCTGGTGGCGCCTCGGCATCCGGCAATACAACGTCCTCACCACGGCCCCCACCACGGCGCTCTACCGGTGATCGCGGTCGCGGCGTTCCTGCTCAACCCGCTTAATTCGAGACTCCTGCATCAGCAGAAATACGCATCATAACATCACGATGCGTTGATGTTTAGCCTTGCGCGCCGGGCTCCCGGGCGGTTGGGATTCGGGTCTTCAACCCAATACCCAAATGGCCAAATCGTTCGTTTTCTCCTCTGAATCCGTCGGCGAGGGACATCCCGACAAGGTGGCGGACCTGATCTCCGACAGCGTGCTCGACGCCTGCCTCACGGTGGACCGCCAGAGCCGCGTGGCCTGCGAGACGTTCGTGAAGTCCAACGTCGTCGTGGTGGGCGGGGAGATCACGATCCCGAAGCTGCAGGACAAGCGCACGGGCCGCACCAAGCCGATTGAGGAGGCGATTAATCTCGGCCAGGTGATCCGCGACGCCATCCGCGATATCGGGTACGTGAACGACGACGACGTGTTCCACGCTGATTCGGTATTCATCAATAATTACCTCACGGCGCAGTCCGCCGACATCGCCCAAGGCGTCGACGCCCGGAAGGTGGAGGGCAAGAAGACCGCCGAGCAGGGTGCGGGCGACCAAGGCATTATGTTTGGCTACGCGTGCAACGAGACCGCGGAGCTGATGCCGACTCCGATTATGTTCGCGCACCGCCTCGGGCGGAAGCTCACCGAAATCCGCAAGAAAGGGGCGGTCGCGTGGCTGCGGCCGGACGCCAAGTCCCAGGTCTCCGTCCGCTACGAGGATGGCCGTCCGGTCGAGGTGGTTAACGTGGTCATCTCCACCCAGCACACGGCGGATGTCAGCCACGCCACGATCGAGAAGTACCTCATCGAGAATGTGATCAAGAAGGTGATCGACGCGAAGCTGCTGACGCGGAACACCGAGTACCTGATCAACCCGACGGGCCGGTTCGTCATTGGCGGGCCGCAGGGCGACTCGGGTCTCACGGGCCGTAAGATCATCGTCGACACCTACGGCGGTTGGGGCCGGCACGGTGGGGGCGCGTTCTCGGGCAAGGATCCCTCGAAGGTCGACCGTTCGGCTGCCTATATGGGCCGCTGGGTCGCCAAGACGATCGTCGCCGCCGGCCTCGCCGAGCACGCGGAGATCCAGTTCGCCTATGCGATCGGGCACCCGCAGCCGGTCTCGGTCCACGTCAACACGTTCGGCACCGCCAAGCCCGGCGTCACCGACGAGCGCATCACCGCGGCCGTGCAGCAGGTGTTCAGCTTCAAGCCGGCCGACATCGTCGCGGCGCTGAACCTCAAGCGGCCGATCTACCGGCAGACGACTAATTACGGCCACTTCGGCAAACTCGGGATGCCCTGGGAATCCACCGCCAAGGTTGCCGCGCTCAAGGCCGCCCTCCGCTGAACCACCCCCTTCCTCTTATGGCCACCTCCTCCGCCAAGAAACGCCGTCCCGCGGCCCCTGACCACGCGGTCAAGGACATCGCCCTCGCCGCCTGGGGCCGCAAGGAAATCGCGATCGCCGAGCACGAGATGCCCGGCCTGATGTCGGTGCGCCGCAAGTTCGGGCCGAAGCGCCCGCTCGCCGGCGTGCGCATCACCGGCTCGCTGCACATGACGATCCAGACGGCGGTCCTCATCGAGACGCTGCAGGAACTCGGCGCCGACGTGCGCTGGGCCTCGTGCAACATCTTCTCGACGCAGGACCACGCCGCCGCCGCCATCGCGGCCGCCGGCACGCCGGTCTTCGCGTGGAAGGGCGAGACGCTCGAGGAGTACTGGGACCTCACCCTCCGCGCCATCACGTTCCCCGGCGGCCTCGGGCCCCAATTGGTGGTCGACGACGGCGGCGACGTCACCCTGCTCATCCACAAGGGCTGCGAGCTCGAGGAGGGCAGCGACTGGGTCAAGACCCCCTCCGGTTCCCACGAGGAGCAGGTGATCAAGAACCTGCTGGTGAAGGTCGCCCGCGAGCGGCCCGGCTTCTGGAAGGGCATCGCGGCCCAGTGGCGCGGCGTCTCCGAGGAGACCACCACCGGCGTGCACCGCCTCTACCAGATGATGGAGAAGGGCAGGCTGCGCGTGCCCGCCATCAACGTGAACGACTCGGTGACCAAGTCGAAGTTCGACAACCTCTACGGCTGCCGCGAGTCGCTCGCCGACGGCCTGAAGCGGGCGACGGACGTGATGATCGCGGGCAAGGTGGCCTGCGTCTGCGGCTACGGTGACGTCGGCAAGGGCTCGGCGTTCTCGCTGAAGGGCTTCGGCGCCCGCGTGATCGTCACCGAGATCGACCCCATCAACGCCCTGCAGGCGGCGATGGAGGGCTTCGAGGTGAACACCGTCGAGTCGACCCTCGGCACCGCGGACATCTACGTCACGACCACCGGCAACCGCGACATCCTCACGCTGGAGCACATGCGCCGGATGAAGGACCAGGCGATCGTCTGCAACATCGGCCACTTCGACAACGAGATCCAGGTGGAACGGCTGAACCAGTCCGACGCCAAGCGCGTGAACGTGAAGCCGCAGTACGACCAGTACACGTTCCCGAACGGGCGCTCGATCTACCTGCTCGCCGAGGGGCGGCTGGTGAACCTCGGCTGCGCCACGGGCCACCCGTCGTTCGTGATGTCCAACAGCTTCACCAACCAGGCCCTCGCGCAGATGGACCTCTGGCGCAACCGCGACGCCTACGCGGTCGGCGTGTACCGCCTGCCGAAGCACCTCGACGAGGAGGTGGCGCGGCTGCACCTCGAGAAGATCGGTGCGAAGCTGACGAAGCTGACGAAGGACCAGGCCGGTTACCTCGGCGTGCCGGTTGGCGGGCCCTACAAGCCCGAGCACTACCGTTACTGATCCCGCCCGCCCCGGCGCCGCCCCGCGCGGCGCCGGGGCGCGGGCCTCAGGGCCGGAGGGTGTGCAGCGGCGGGAGACTCCGCAGTTGCGGCACCGCGCGGGCGACGGCGACCGCCACCAGCACCGTCCCCACACCGCCCCACACGACTGCGGCCATCGGCCCCACGGCCGCCGACATCAGGCCTGCGCGCAGCGCGCCGATCTCATTGGAGGAGCCAATGAAGATCTGGTTTACCGCCGTCACGCGCCCCCGCAGCGCGTCCGGCGTGAGCAATTGCACCAGCGACTGGCGGACGACGACGCTGACGTTGTCGAGGGCGCCAGTTAGCGCGAGGGCGATCAGGGACAGCCACAGGGAGCGGGACCAACCGAACAGGATGGTCGCCACGCCGAAGCCGGCGACGGACCAGAGCAGGGCGCGGCCTGGCCGGGCGAGGGGCGGGCGGTGCGCCAGCCAGAATGCCATCGCGATCGCGCCGATCGACGGGGCGGCGCGGAGCCAGCCGAAACCGACGGGGCCCACCTGGAGGATCTGGGCCGCGAACACGGGCAGCAGCGCGGTGGCACCGCCCAGCAGCACCGCGAACAGGTCGAGGCTGCTCGCGCCGAGGATCACCTTCCGGTTCCAGATGAATTCCGCGCCCGCCAACATGTCGCGCCACGAGCGTCGCCCCGGCGCCGGGGTCGGCGGGTGGAAATAGCGGACGCGCGCGATCGCGATCAGGAAGATGATTTCCGTCAAGGTCCCGAGCACGTACACCGCGGTCGTGCCGCCGGCCGCGATGAGCAGCCCGCCGAGCGCCGGGCCCGCGATGGTGGCGATCTCGAAGCTGCTCGAGTTCCACGTGATCGCGTTGCCGAGGGCGGGGGTGGGCACCAGCAGTGGGGTGATGCTGGCGCGGGCGGGCCAGACGAGGATTCGCACGGTGGCGTGGCCTAGGAGCAGCAGGAACATCAGGGGCAGCGCCGGCTGGTCAAAGCGCAGCTGGGCCGGGTCGCCCGCGAGCTCGAACCAGCCGGCCACCGCTCGCAGCGCCGCATTGCCCCAGGCGAGCGGGGCCCACGCGGGGAGCGAGGCCGCCGCGGCCGAGAGCAAAGCCAAGAGGCCGTTGGCGACCACGAGCACCGCCGTGCCCGCGGCGATGAGGCGGCGCCGGTCGTGCCGGTCCGCCAGCGCGCCGGCCGGAAGCGACAGGGCCAGCAGGGGTAGCACGTTCACGGCGCCCACCAGCCCGAGCGCCGCGGCGGAACGGGTCCATTCGTACACCTGCCAGGTCACAGCCGCGAGGACCGCCTGCCGGCCGAACAGGGCGAGGGAGCTTCCGATGAGGTAATCCCGGTACTGGGGCACCCGCAGGGCCGCGTAAGCGTCGTGGGGCGCGGGATCCGGAGACGTCATTCGGTGGCTCAGCAAGCGGGTTGGGGGACGCGCAGGCGAGAACCCTTTCCGCGCGGGGATTTGCTTTGAACCGGCGTCTCCGCGGCGGTCACTTCATCCGTATGCCGCCGCTGCGCTTCGTCTTCCTCGGCTCCGATCCCATCGCCCGGCCGCTGCTGGACTGGCTCGCCGGCCCCGGCGCCGCCGTGGTCGAGGTGGTCGGCGTCTTTACCCAGCCGGACCGTCCCGCCGGTCGCGGGCAGCAGGTGCGGCCCAACGCGATCAAGGTTTGGGCGGAGGCCCGGGCGCTGCCGGTCCTGCAGCCGGAACGCCTGACTCCCGAGATCACCGCGCAACTCGCGGCGCTCCGGCCCGACCTTGGTTTGGTGATGGCGTACGGCCACCTCCTACGGGACGACTTCCTCGCGGTGCCCCGGCTCGGGATGCTCAACCTGCACACCTCCCTTTTGCCCGCCCTCCGCGGGGCCTCCCCGATCCAGACCGCGGTCGCGTTGGGGCTGCGGGAGACGGGTGTATCCCTGATGCGGATCGTGCGCCGCCTCGACGCGGGGCCCGTCGCGGATCGGGAGCGGGTCCCGATCGGCGCGTTGGACACCGCCCTCGAGATCGACGCGCGCCTCGCGGCGGCCTGCGTACCTCTGGTCGCCCGGAGCCTGCCGGCGCTCCTGCGGGGCGAACTTGCCTTCGCCGAGCAGGACGAGGCCGTGGTGACGCATTGCCGGAAGCTAACCAAGGACGACGGGGCCGTGGACTTTGCCCGACCCGCCGCGGAACTCGCGGCGCGCATCAACGGGCTCTTCCCTTGGCCCGGGTGCAGCGCGGCGCTGGAAGGTGAGGTGCTGAAGCTTGGGCTGGCGGACGTCGCCGAGGTGGCCTCGCCCGGCGCGTCTGGAGCCCCGGGAGAGGTGACGGGGAGCGATGATGCGGGGCTCCTCGTGTGGACTGGGGCGGGGCTCCTCAGGCTGCGGCGGCTGCAGCGGCCAGGCGGGCGGATGCTCCCGGCGGCAGACTTCCTGCGCGGGTTTCCTTTACGCCCGGGCACACTCTTCGACTCGCGCCCGATGCCCGCGCTGCTGGTGCCTCCGCGCCCGCCCGCTACGGCCGCGACCCACTAGCCGCTTGTTTTCGGTCCCGGGCACCTCATTGTCACACCTGATGCTCCCGCTGCGTTGCTTCGTCCTGCTCTTCGCCGGGACGCTCCACGCCCAAAACCTCCCGGTGGAGGTAGCCAACCTTAGGGAGGACGTGAGGGGGCTATCGCAACGCTTAGGCGAACTCGCGCTGCGCGTTGAACAGCTGGAGCGGGAGAATGCCGAGTTGCGGGGGCAAGTGGGTGCGGCGGGCCGAGCGCAGGTGACGCTTGCCCAGTTGCGGGAGTCGCTCGCGGAGTCGGCACGCGAGACGCGCGCCGCCGTCGCCGCCAGCAAAGCTGAGACCCTGCAGCAGGTTGCCGCGCAGATGGAAAAATTGGCGAAGCAGACCAACGCCGCGCTGGAGTCGCTCGCGCGCCCGAACGGCGGGCGCGCCCCGGCGCCGGGCTTCACCGAAGATTTCCCGCGCGAGGGCGTCAGCTACACGGTGCAGAAGGGGGACACCTTGGCGGTGATCGCCCGCAAGACTGGCGCGCGTGCGCAAGACATCATCAACGCCAACCAGCTGGCCGATCCCTCCCGGATCCAGGCCGGACAGGTACTTTTCATCCCAGGAGGAAAATAAATCGATGCCGGCAGCTCCCAAATCACGTCTCGGTCGCGGCCTCGGCGGCCTTATCGCCGCCGCTCGTCCCGCCCAACCTGCGGGAACGCCCCCCGCTGCCACTCCGGCGGCTACTCCCGCCGCCTCGGCTCCGGCTGCTGCGGCCGTCTCCGTCGTGGCGGCGCCCGGCTTCCAGGAGATTGCCGTTAGCCTCGTCGACCCCAGCCCCTACCAGGCCCGGCGCGAGATCGCGCCCGAGCAGTTGCAGGAGCTGGCCGAGAGTATCCGTGCGGAGGGCCTGCTCCAGCCAATCGTGGTGCGAAGGCACGGGGAGCGCTTCCAGCTGATCGCCGGCGAGCGCCGCTGGCGCGCGTTTCAGCTGCTCAAGATCAAGTCGATTCCCGCCCGCTTGGTCGAGGCGAGCGACGCTTCCTCGGCCGCGATCGGCCTGATTGAGAACCTCCAGCGCGAGGGGCTCAATCCCCTCGAGGAGGCGCAGGGTTATGCCAGCCTGATCCGCGACTTCGACCTCACTCAAGATACCGCGGCGGAACGCGTGGGTCGGGGCCGCGCCACGGTCGCGAACTCTCTGCGCCTGCTCTCGCTCGAGGCGGAGCTGCAGGCCTATCTCGCCAAGGGACTGCTGTCGGTCGGGCACGCCAAGGTGTTGCTCGGGGTCGAGCCCGGCGCGTCCCGGACGGTGCTGGCCCGGCGCATCCTCGAGGAGGGGCTTAGCGTGCGCGCCGCGGAGAAGGCCTCTCAGGCCGCGCGGCGTACGCCCGGATCGCCGCGTGCCGACCGGGGCGCGCGCCCGCAGGATGCCGCGGCCGTGGTCGGCATCGAACGCAAGCTCACCTCGCATCTCGGAGCCCGGGTGGCCGTGCTGCACACCGCCCGCCGCGGCCGGATCGTCATCGAGTACCGCGGCAACGAGGACCTCCAGCGCCTGCTCGAGAAGCTCGGCGTCGAGGCCTAAACCCGTGCGCCTAGCCCGCCGGGCGGTCGCCTTGCGCGCGTTCCGCGGCGAGCCCAAGCTCCAGCAGTCTCGCGATGCGGTCGGCGTCGTGGACGCAGCCCGCCCACGTCCCGCCGCACGCCTGCTGCAGCGCGGACCACAATCGCGTGTCGGCCGGGACTCGCGGGTCCGGACGCAGCCCGGGATGGCGGCCCCGCGCGCGCAGTGCCTCCGCGGAAAGGTCGGGCGCGTCGACGGAGCCCTCGAGGCGGCGGGTATCCACCACGAGACGAATCCGATCGCCGTCGCGGACGCCCCCGAGCGGGCCGCCCGCCCAAGCCTCGGGGCTCACGTGGCCGATGCAGGCGCCGGTGGAGACCCCGGAGAACCGGCCGTCGGTGACCAGCGCGATGCGCTCGCCGCCGCGCACATATTTCAAGGCGGAGGTGATTTGGTAGGTCTCGGGCATCCCGATGCCCGGCCCGATGCCCGCGAGCACGAGGACGTCGCCCGGGGTGAGCCGGCCCGCCTTCACCGCGGCGATCGCGGCTGACTCGGTGGTGAAAACGCGGGCGGGGCCCTCGTGGCGGTAGATCCCGTCCGGACCGATTAGGGCCGGGCTGATGGCCGTGCTCTTCACCAAGGCGCCCTCGGGTGCGAGGTTGCCGCGCAGCAGAGTCAGGGTGCTGGTCATTCCCCGTGCGGCAGCCCGCTCCGGGGACAGAATCACCTCGTCGGGGTCGATGCCGTCGAGTGCCTGGAGCAGTTCCCGGAGCCGGCGCCGTCGCTCGGAACGTTCCCACCAGTCGAGGTTCTCGCCGAGGGTACGTCCGGAGACGGTGCGGGTGCCGAGGCGCAGCAGGCCGGCCGCGCGCAGGTGGAGCATCACCTCAGGCACGCCGCCGGCGAGGTAGACCTGCACGGTCGCGAAGCTGCGGGGCCCGTTCGGGAGCACGTCGACCAGTCGCGGCACCGCGCGGTTCACCCGGATCCAGTCCTCGAGCGCCGGGGGCCGAAGACCCGCCGCGTGGGCGATCGCCGGGAGGTGCAGCAGCAGGTTGGTGGAGCCGCCGAACGCCGCGTGCAGCACCAGCGCGTTGTGCACGGCGTCCTCGGTCAGGATGGTCCGCAGCGGGGTGCCGACCTGGTCGAGCGCCATCAGGGCGCCGGCGGAGCGTCGGGCGAGGTCCCGCCACAGCGGCGCCCCGGAAGGGGCCAGCGCCCCGTGGGGCAAGGTGAGACCGAGCGCCTCGCCGACCACCTGGCTGGTCGCGGCGGTACCCATAAACTGGCAGCCGCCGCCGGGCGAGCCGCAGGCGCGGCAACCCATCTCAGCGGCGTGGTCGAGCGTAATTTCTCCGCGGGCGAAGCGCGTCGCGAGGGTCTGTACCTTGCCCGTGTCCTCCGCGCCGTGCGCGAGGAGCGTCACGCCTCCCGGCACGAGAATTCCCGGCAGATCGGGGCAGCCGGCGAGCGCCATCATCATCGCGGGCAGGCCCTTGTCGCAGGTGGCGACGCCGAGGACTCCGCGCCGAGTCGGCAGGGAGCGGATCAGGCGACGCAGCACCACGGCGGCGTCGTTGCGGTAAGCGAGGCTGTCGAGCATCCCCGCGGTGCCGTTGGTCCGGCCGTCGCAGGGGTCGGAGACATAGCCCGCGAACGGGATGGCGCCCGCCGCGGAGAACGCGCGGGCGGCCTCCTCCATCAGCAGGCCGACTTCCCAGTGACCGGTATGGTAACCGAGCGCGACGGGCGTGCCGTCCGGGGCGCGGATCCCGCCCTGGGTGCTCAGGATGAGGTACTGGCGTCCCCCAAGGAGCGCCGGATTCCAGCCCATCCCCGCGTTCTGGGTCAGGCCAAAGAGGTCGCCGCTGCTCAGGTGGCGCAGTTGGCCGGCCTCGAGGGGCAGGCGCCCGGCCGGGCCCGCCGCGGTCGTGCGCAGATCCGTGTAGGCGGCGTCCGGGGAGTCGAGGAGCGGATCCATCTCAGCCCGTCCTCCGCGCGGCGAGGGGTTCGCGGGTCGGGCGGCCTTCGATCAGGCGCAGCAGGCGGAGCGGGTTGGCGTCCTGCAACGCCGGTGGCAGGAGCGCGTCGGGGAAGCCCTGGTAGCACACGGGGCGGACGAAGCGCAGGATAGCCGCCGTGCCAACCGAGGTGAAGCGACTGTCCGTGGTCGCCGGATACGGGCCGCCGTGGTGCATCGCGGGGCAGACCTCGACGCCGGTGGGGAATCCGTTGAGGACGAGCCGCCCGGCGCGTTCCGCCAGCAGTTCCCGCAAGGCCGCGGCGCCGGCCAGATCCTCGGCCGTGCCGTGGAGCGTGGCGGTGAGCTGCCCGGCGAGGGTCCCGGCGCAAGCGGCGAGGCCTTCGGCATCCTTGGCCTCTACCACTAGGGTGAAGGGTCCGAAGGCTTCCTCCGCGAGCTCGGGATGCGCGAGAAACGTCTCGGCGGTGGTGCGGGCGACGACCGGCCGGACCTCGTGGCGCTCGGCCGCGGGTTCCCCCGCGCCGCCGGCCCAGAGCGTCACCCCGGCCGCGGCGAGGAGGCCCTGCTGTTTCGTGAGGAACGCCGCGCGGATGCCCGGGGTGAGCATCGTGCCGCAGGGCGCGGCGCGCACGCCGGTCGCGAGGGCCGCGAGGAACGCCTCGGTGGCCTCGCCGCGCACCGTAAAGACGAGGCCCGGCTTGGTGCAGAACTGGCCAACGCCCAGCGTGAACGAGGCCAGGAGGCCCGCCGCGATCTCCGCGCCACGCTCCCGCAGCGCCCCGGGTAGCAGGAAGACGGGGTTCAAGCTGCTCATCTCCGCGAACACCGGGATCGGCCGCGGCCGCGCCGCCGCCGCGTCGTGCAGGGCACGCCCCGCGGTTTGCGAGCCCGTGAAGCCCACCGCCGCCGTCGCCGGATGCCGCACCAGCCGCACCCCGAGTGTCGCACCCTCGCCGTGAAGTTGGGAGAAGACGCCCGGCGGCAGACCCTGCGCTGCCACGGCGCGGGCCACCGCCCCCGCGACCAGCTCCGCGGTGCCGGGGTGCGCCCGGTGCGCCTTCACCACCACCGGGCAACCGGCGGCTAGCGCGGAGGCCGTGTCCCCGCCGGCGGTGGAGAAGGCGAGGGGGAAGTTGCTGGAACCGAACACCACGACCGGGCCCACCGGCCGGAGCATCCGGCGGACGTCGGGCCGCGGCAGGGGCTTCCGCTCCGGGAGCGCGGGATCCAGGCGGGCGTCCACCCAGGAGCCGTCCCTGACCAGTTGGGCGAAGAGCCGGAGTTGCCCGCACGTGCGCGCGCGCTCGCCGGTCAGGCGCGCGACCGGCAGGCCGGTCTCCGCGGCCGCCCGCGCGATCAGCGTCTCCCCGAGTTCCTCGATGCCGGCCGCGATGGCTTCGAGGAGGGTCGCGCGGGTTTCTCCCGTGGTGTGCGCCAGGGTCACCGCCGCCGCCTGGGCGCGCTCGAGGGCCCGGTCCGCCTCATCCGGCGAGGCCTCGTGGAACTCCGGCGCGAGCGCCGCGCCACCGGCGGGATCGACGGCCCGGAAGGTTTTGCCGCCGGGAACACCCCGGTCGCCGGCGACCAGACTGAACCCGTGCAGGGAAGGGGAGGGGGACATCCCGCGATGTTCGTGAGCCGGCGCCGCGTGCCAAGCCGGACTTGCGCCGTCCGCTGGGCGCTCGACGCCTTGCGGGCGGTGCGTCACGGATGGGTTCGCTCCGATGAAGCCTGCCGCCCCGCTCCTCCGTCGTCCTTCGTTTCCTCTTGTCGCGCTGCTCCTGCTGCCCGCCCTCGTCTCCCCCGCGGCTCCGGCCGACCCGCTGGTGCCGGTCGGCGTGGCGCGAATCGACATCACCCCGGAATTGCCCATCCGCCTGAGCGGCTACCAGTCCCGCGCCACGGAGGCGGCCCGGATCGGCGCCCCGCTGCACGCGCGCGCCTTGGCGTTCGGCGCTGATGCGGACGGCCCGGTGGTTCTGGTGACCGCGGAACTGATCGGGATCGGGGAGGAGACCGCCCGGATCGTAGCGGAAGCCCTTGAGCGCCGCTTCGGGCTGCCCCGCGCCCGCCTCGCCCTCTGCGCGACACACACGCACAACGGCCCGGCCCTCGCGGACGTGCTCCCTTATATGTTCGCGCGCGATCTTCCGCCCGAGGAAACCGCCCGCATCGCCGCCTACACCGCCCGTCTGCGGGAGCGCCTGATCGAGGTCGCGGCGGCCGCTCTGGCTGACCGCCGTCCCGCCCGCGTGGGGTGGACCGAAGGCAGCGTCGGCTTCGCCACGCAGCGCCGCCAGGTCGTCGACGGCAAATGGAAGGGCTTCGGGATCGTGCCCGGCGGGCCCGTCGACCACGCGCTGCCGGTGCTGCGCGTCGCCGCGCCGGACGGGGCGGTGCGGGCCCTGTTTCTCAACTACGCCTGCCACTGCACGACGCTCGGCGGCGCGGACAACTTCGTGCACCCGGACTGGGCGGGGGATGCCGCGACGCGGCTCGAAGCGGCGCACGCGGGGGCGACCGCGCTGGTGGCCATCGGATGCGGCGCCGACGCCAACCCGGGCCTGCCGCGCGCGCTCGAGGGCGTGCCCGTGCACGGGGCCGCGGTCGCGGCGGAGGTTACCCGTTTGCTGCCCGGGACGTGGCGGCCCCTCGGGCCGGTCACCGCCGCCGCGTACCGCGTCGTCCCGCTCCCGCTGGATCCGCTGCCGAACCGGGCTGCGCTGGAAGCCCGGCGTGGGCCTGGTTCTCGGGCGCCGGCGCAGTACGCGGCCGGCCGATTCCTGGCCGATCTCGCGGCGGGCCGGCCGCTGCCGGGCGTGGTTCCCCTGCCCGTGCAGACTTGGGCCTTCGGGCGGGAGCTCGCGATGGTGTTCCTGGGCGGGGAGGTGGTTGCCGAGTACGCGCTGCGGTTGCGCCGCGAGCTCGACGGGCCGCGGCTCTGGGTAAACGCCTACGCCAACGCCGTGCCCTGCTATGTCCCCTCGCGCCGGATGTACCCGGAGGGTGGCTACGAGGTCGACGGATCAATGGACTACTACGGCTGGCCGACCCGCCTGCAGGCGGACACTGAGGATCGCCTCATCTCCGCGGTGCGCGACCTCGTGCCCGGGGAATTCCACACCGCCCGCCGTTGAGGCGTCCCTTTCCCGCCCTTGCGCTGGCGCCACTCCCCGCCTACTTGGCCCTGATGCGCGCGGATCGTCTTTTCCGTTTCCTCCTCCCCCTGCTCGCGTGGCTGGCCTGCGGCTACAAAGAGGTGGCGCCGCCTCCCAAGGTCCTGCTCCCAGCGCCGCTCGAGGCGGCCGCCTCTCTCGCGGCGATCCAGGTGCCCGCGGACCTTGAGGTCGAGTTGGTGGCGGCCGAGCCCGCGGTCCTCGACCCGGTGGATCTCGCCTGGGGCGCGGATGGACGGCTGTGGGTAGTGGAGATGGCCGATTACCCGCGCGGGATCGACGGCAAGGGGCAGCCGGGGGGCCGGATCCGCGTACTGGAGTCTACGCGCGGAGACGGCCGTTACGACCGTTCCACCCTCTTCGCCGACGGACTCCGCGCGCCGACGGCGGTGCTGCCGTGGCGCTCGGGGATCCTGGTCGTGGCGGTACCGGATCTGTTGCTCCTCGAGGACACCGACGGCGACGGCCGGGCCGATGTGCGGCGGCCGCTGTTCACGGGGCTCGCGGAGGGCAACGAGCAGCACCTGAGCAACGGCCTCCAGTGGGGACTCGACGGCTGGGTGCATCTCGCTAACGGCAACAGCGGGGGTAAGGTGCGGCGTGCGGGATCCGCCGGCCCCTTGGTGGAGCTCGGCCAGCGCGACTTCCGGCTCCGGCCCGACTCCGGGGAGATCGAGACGGTCGCGGGCCAAACGCAGGCGGGGCGCAACCGCGACGACTGGGGCAACTGGTTCGGCGGCAATAATTCGAACCCGATCTGGCACTTCGCGCTCGAGGAGCACTACCTCCGGCGCAACCCGCGGCTCGTCCCCCCGTCCGCCACCGTGACGGTCGCCGCCATCCCCGGGGCGGCCCGCGTCTACCCGCGCAGCGAGACCCTCGCGCGTTTCAATGACGGCTTCGCGGCCAACCATTTTACCTCGGCGTGCGGGACGGTCATCTACCGTGACTCGCTCCTCGGGCCCGGCTACGCGGGCAACGTCTTTGTCTGCGAGCCGGTCCACAACCTCGTGCACCGCGAGGTGCTCGAGGCCGACGGCGCCACGTTCCGCAGCCGGCGCCCGGCTTCCGAGACGACCGCGGAATTCCTCGCCTCCACCGACGCTTGGTCGCGCTTTGTGGCGGCGCGGGCGGGTCCCGACGGTGCCCTGTACATCGCAGATATGTACCGACTAGTGATCGAGCATCCGCAGTGGATCCCGGACGCGTGGCAGCGCGTGCTTGGCGACCTGCGCGCCGGGCACGAAAAGGGGCGCATCTACCGGATCCGGCCGCGCGGAGGGGCGGTGCGGACCGTGCCCCGGCTCGATCGTGCTGACGCGGCGGGGCTGGCGGAGGCGCTGCGTTCGCCGAGCGGTACGTTGCGCGATCTGGCCCAGCAGCAAGTGGAGTGGCGTCGGCCGGACGGGGCGGCGGCGGTCGTCGAGCAGGTGGCGCGGGAAGCGGAACTCCCCGCCGCGCGGGCTCAGGCGCTGTGGGCGTTGCAGGGGGTCGGGGCGCTAAATCCCGCGATGCTGCTCCGCTCCCTGCGCGACCCGCACGCCGGGGTGCGCCGTCAGGCGGTACGGCTGAGCGAGGCCGTGGGCGCGGGCGATCCGGTGCTGCGCACGGCGGTGATCCGCCTAGTCGACGACCCCGATGCCGCGGTGCGCCAGCAGGTGGGGTACACGTTGGGGGAGTGGCCGGGCGCGGAGGTGGGAGAGGCGCTGGCGCGGCTGCTCGCTCGGGAACGCGAGCGCTACGTGCGCGCGGCTGCCCTGAGTTCCGCGCTGCCGCACGCTGAGGTGGTGTTGGAGGCGCTGCACGACGCCGGGCCGGGGCAATCTGCGCTGGTGGCGGAGATCGCCGCAGCCACGGCCAACGCCCGCGCCCTTACCCGGTTGCTGGCGGCAGTTCCGGCCGCGTTGGCGCGCGGGGAGGAGGGCGAGGGCCTCCGCTCGCTCGGCGAACTGCTGGATCTGCTGCAGCGCCAAGGGCAGACGCTGGCGCGGTTGCACGGGGACGCCGGCGCACCGCTCCGACAGGCGCTCGAGGCGCTGGATCCGGTGCTCGCGCGCGCGCGGGCGATCGCGGCCGACGCGACGGCCCCAGTCGAGACACGGCTGGTGGCCGTTGCGCTGCTGGGACGTGGGCGGGGGCAGCAGGTCGAGGACGGCAAGCTCCTCGCCTCGCTGCTGGAAGCGCGCCAACCGCCCGAGGTGCAGCTGGCGGCGGCGCGCGGGTTGGGCGGCATTAACCGCACCCAGACGCCTGGCCTGCTGCTCGCGGGCTGGGAGAGCCACGCCCCGCGGGTGCGCGCCGTCATTTTGGGGCTACTCGCCGCCCGGCCCGCGTGGGCGCAGGTCCTCCTCGACCGGGCAGAGCGCGACGAGACCTTCCGCGCGCAGATCGACGCCGCGCGACGGACGGCCCTCACGCAGCACGGGAATTCGCGAATCGCGGAGCGGGCCGCGGCGGTGTTCGGGGCGGCGGACGCGGCCGGTCGGCAGGCGGTCGTCCGCGACTACTTGGCGGCCGTGGCGCCGCTACGCGCGGATCCGCGCCGGGGAGGCGAGGTTTTCACCCAGTCGTGCAGCGCCTGCCATCGCTTCGGGCCGGTGCCCGGCCGGGCGGTCGGACCCGATCTCGCGGTGGTGAAGGACCGCAGCCCCGAGTACCTCATTGGGCACATCCTGGATCCGAACCGCGCGGTCGAGGATCGTTACCTGTTCTACACCGCCAACCTCGCGGACGGCCGCACCGCGGTGGGAATGCTCGCCGCCGAGTCGGCCGGCTCGCTCACGCTGCTGGGGCTCGACGGGGAGGAGCAGGTGATTCTCCGCAGCGAGCTGCGCACCCTGATCAGTTCGGGACGTTCCCTGATGCCGGAGGGCCTCGAGGCGGCGGTGGACGCCCAGGCGATGGCGGATCTCGTCGCCTTCTTGGCGGCCCCGGGGGCCGCCGGAGTCCGCTGATCAGGTCAGCTCGAGAACGGCGTAACTGCGCTTGCCCTTGCGCAGGAGGACGTACCGGCCGTGGAGCACGTCGGCCTCGCCGAGCGTGCGGGTGATCTCCCCGGCACGCTGGTTGTTCACGTAAATGCCGCCGCCCTCGATGTCCTTGCGCGCCTGGCCCTTGGAGGGGCAGAGGCCGGCGTGTACCAGCAGGTCACCGAGCGGGGCGCCGGCGCCGGAGAGGCGGGTGCGCTCGAGGGCGTGCCGAGGGATCTCCGCGATGATGTCCTGGAAGTCCTCCGTCGTGAGGCCGTCGAGCGGGCCGCCGAACAGGGCATCGCTCGCGCGGAGCGCGCCGGCCAGCCGGTTTTCCCCGTGCACCAGCCGGGTCATCTCGCACGCGAGAGCCTTCTGGGCGGCGCGGGCACCTGGGTTGGCGGCGACCTCGCGCTCGAGGGCCGCAATCTCCTCCGCGTTGAGGAAGGTTAGCGTGCGCAGCAGCTTCCCGACGTCGGCGTCATCGGCGTTCACGAAGAACTGGTAGAAGCGGTAGGGCGAGGTGCGGCGCGGATCCAGCCAGACCGTCCCGGTCGCCGTCTTGCCGTACTTCGAGCCATCCGCCTTGGTCAGCAGCGGGAAAACGAGTCCCCAGACGGTGGCGCCCAGCTTCTTGCGGGTGAGTTCCGTGCCGACGGTGATGTTGCCCCACTGGTCGGTCGCGCCGATCTGCAGCTCGCAGCCGAGCGCGTGGCGCAGGTGGTAGAAATCGTAACCCTGGAGCAGCATATAGCTGAACTCCGTGTAGCTGATCCCGGCCTCGCGGTCCTCCATCCGCGAGCGGACGGAGTCCTTCGCCACCATTGAGTTGACCGAGATGTGCTTGCCGACATCGCGCAGGAACTCGAGCAGGGTTAGCGGCCCGGTCCAGTCGTGGTTGTTGACGAGGCGGGCGGGGTTGGCGCGGACGTCGAAGTCGAGGAACTGGGTGAGCTGGACGCGGATCGCGGCGATGTTGTGCTCGACCTGCTCCGGCGTCTGCAGGTTGCGCTCGGCGGACTTGCCGGAGGGGTCGCCGACCATCCCGGTGGCGCCGCCGGCGAGGGCGATCGGGTGGTGGCCGAGGAGCTGGAAGCGGCGCAGCGCCAGCAGCGGGACCAAGTTGCCGACGTGGAGGGAGTCGGCGGTGGGGTCGAAGCCGCAGTAAAGCGTGATCGGGCCCTGCTCGAGGCGGGCGCGAAGCGCGACGGGATCGGTGCAGTCGGCGAGGAGGCCGCGCCAGCGCAGCTCATCGAGGATGTTCATGCGGGACCCGGGAGTAAACGGAGGGCGGGCGGGCGCGCGCAAGTGCGGATTCCGCGCGGGGCGCCGCCGCGAGAATCGATTTGCGGGGCGCCGGGGCGGCGCTCAACGTGACCTTTCCTCCCGGGACCAAGCGCCCGGGTCTGACCAACCGCCAACCCACCGCCCTCACTATGCCCATCGCCGTCGGAACCAAAGCCCCGGACTTCACCCTCAAGGCCAAGACGCCGGAAGGCCTCCAGGACTTCACCCTCAGCCGCAACCTCGGCCAGAAGCAGACCGTGCTGCTGTTCTTCCCTCTGGCCTTTACCGGCGTCTGCACCCAGGAGATGTGTGACCAGTCGGCCGGGCTCGAGCAGTATGCCCAGCTCGGCGCCGAGGTGATCGGCGTGAGCGTTGACAGCCCGTTCGCCCAGGAGGCGTGGGCCAAGGCCAACCGGATCTCGATCCCCCTCGTCAGCGACCTCAATAAGGAGGTCACCCGCGCCTATGGCGTGCTCTTCCCGATGCTCGCGGGCGTGGGCGACACCGCAGCGCGCGCCGCGTTCGTCATCGGCCGTGATGGCGTGGTGAAGTACGCCGAGCAGACCCCCACGCCGAAGGACCTGCCGAACTTCGACGCGATCAAGGCCGCGCTGGCCAGCTGATCCGGTTCCACGCCGCCGCCGGGCAGCCGCCCCGGCGGCGCGCGCGTGCGCCCATCCCCCCCGCGCGGCTGTCCCTTTCGTTTTCCAATGAGCCTGCCGAATCCCTTCAACACGCTGCAGACGTTCTCCGCCAACGGCGCGTCGCACTCCTTCTACTCGCTTCCCGCGCTTGAGGCCGCCGGCTTCCGCGTGTCGCGCCTGCCGGTCTCGATCCGGCTGGTGCTCGAGTCCCTGCTGCGCAATTGCGACGGCAAGCGGGTCGCCGAGGGGGCTGTCCGCGAACTCGCGAGCTGGGAGGCCAAGGCCCCGCGCACGGAGGAGATCCCGTTCGTGGTCGCGCGCATCGTGCTGCAGGACTTCACCGGCGTGCCGCTGCTGGTCGACCTAGCGGCGATGCGCTCCGCGGTCGCGCGGATGGGACGGGACCCGAAGATCATCGAGCCGCTCGTGCCCGTCGACCTGGTGGTGGATCACTCGGTGCAGGTGGACTTTGCGGGCTCCGCTGATGCGATGCAGCGCAACCTCGAGCTGGAGTTCTCCCGCAACCGCGAGCGCTACCAGTTCCTGAAATGGGGGATGCAGGCCTTCGACACCTTCAAGGTCGTGCCCCCGGGCATCGGCATCGTCCACCAGGTCAACCTCGAGTACCTCGCCAAAGGTGTCCTCACCGACGCGCAGGGCGTGTGCTACCCGGACACCTTGGTGGGCACCGATTCCCACACCACGATGATCAACGGCATCGGCATCGTCGGCTGGGGCGTGGGCGGCATCGAGGCTGAGGCCGGGATGCTCGGCCAGCCGGTCTATTTCCTCACGCCGGACGTCGTCGGTGTGCACCTGACGGGCGCGCTGCGCGAGGGGGTGACCGCGACCGACCTCGCGCTGACGCTGACGCAGCTGCTGCGCAAGGCGAAGGTGGTGGGCAAGTTCGTCGAATTCTACGGCCCCGGCGCGCAAGCGCTGCCGGTGGTCGACCGCGCCACGATCGCGAATATGGCGCCCGAGTACGGGGCGACGATGGGCTTCTTCCCCATCGACGGCGAGTGCTCCGCTTACCTCCGCGCCACCGGTCGCGACGAGCGGCACGTCGCGCTCTATGAGGCCTACTACCAGGCTCAGGGGCTTTGGGGGATGCCCCAGCAGGGGCAGATCGACTACTCGTCCGACCTCTCCCTCGACCTCGCGACGGTGGTGCCGAGCGTCGCCGGTCCGAAGCGGCCCCAGGACCGGATCGAGCTCCCCAACTTGCAGCGGGAATTCTTCGGCGCCTTCCAGCGGTCCGTCACCGAGAACGGCTTCGGCAAGCCCCGTGCCACCTTCGGCGAGGAGGTCCGCGTCGTGAATGCGGCCGGCCGCAAGGCGCGTCTCACCAACGGCTCGGTGGTCATCGCGGCCATCACCAGCTGCACCAACACCTCTAACCCCAGCGTGATGCTGGCGGCCGGCCTGCTGGCCAAGAAGGCCGTCGAGCGCGGGCTCAAGGTCAACCCCGCGGTCAAGGCCTCCCTCGCCCCGGGTTCCCGGGTCGTCACCGCTTACCTGAAGAAGACCGGGCTCCAGCGCTACCTGGACAAGCTGCGGTTCCAGACGGTGGGCTACGGCTGCACGACCTGCATCGGCAATTCGGGCCCGCTGGACCCGAACATCGAGGAGGCGATCGTGAAGCACGACCTGGTCACCGCCTCCGTGCTCTCGGGCAACCGCAATTTCGAGGCCCGCGTGCACCAGAACGTGAAGGCCAACTTCCTGATGTCGCCACCGCTCGTGGTGGCCTTCGCGATCGCCGGCCGGGTCGACCTCGACCTGAGCTGCGAGCCGCTCGGGCTCGACCGCGACGGCAAGCCGGTTTACCTCGCGGACGTCTGGCCGACTCTCGCCGAGGTGCGGGACACCCTTGAGGCTGCGCTCAAGCCCGAGGTCTTCCGCCGGCTTTACCGCGACTTTGCCGCCCAGAACCCAAAGTGGAACGAGATCCCCGCCTCGACCGGGAACGTGTACGCGTTCGACCCGGCCTCCACCTACATCCAGGAGCCGCCCTTCTTCACCCAGTTCGGCATGCAGGCGGGCACCATCGGCGAGATCCGCGGCGCCCGGGCGCTCGGCATCTTCGGCGACTCCGTCACGACCGACCACATCTCCCCCGCCGGCGCCATCAAGAAGTCCTCTCCGGCCGGCCGCTTCCTCGTGGAGCACGGCGTGGCCTTCGAGGACTTTAACTCCTACGGCTCCCGTCGCGGCAACGACCGCGTGATGACTCGCGGAACGTTCGCCAATGTGCGGATCAAGAACCTGATGCTCGGGGGCAAGGAGGGCGGGAACACGCTCTTCCAGCCCACCGGCGAGGAGGTTTCCATCCACGACGCCTCCGTGCGTCACCAGCAGGCGGGTACGCCCCTCATTGTCATTGCGGGCCAGGAGTACGGCACGGGTTCTTCCCGCGATTGGGCGGCGAAGGGCACCAACCTCCTTGGGGTTAAGGTGGTGGTCGCGCAGAGCTTCGAGCGCATCCACCGCTCCAACCTTGTCGGGATGGGCGTGCTCCCACTGCAGTTCAAGGAGGGGACCACCGCGGCGAGCCTCGGGCTCGATGGTTACGAGACGTACGATGTTGTAGGGCTTTCGCCCGCGCTGCGCCCGCAGCAGGACCTCACTCTGCGCCTCACCCGGCGGGACGGCCGGGTCGAGGAGGTTCCGGTCCGGTGCCGGATCGATACCCCCATCGAGATCGATTACTACCAGCACGGTGGGATCCTGCCCTACGTCCTGCGGCAGATTCTGGCCCGCGGCTGACCCGAGCGCCGGTCGCGGGCGCACGGGCGTCCCGGCCGGCTCCCCGCCCGATGTCTGAAGCGCCCAGCCCCGTCTTCCGGGCCGACACCTCGTCGGACCCGGTGCTGGTGCGGGTCGATGGCCGGGCCACGTTCCAGAACAGTGGGTGCCTGCGCGAGTTCATCGCGCGGATGCTGGCGCTGGGCAAACCGCGGCTGGTCCTCGATTTCGCGGGCTGCGAGGGGGTCGATTCTACCTTCTTGGGCGTCCTGGCCGGCGCCGCGATCGAGATTCGGCGGACCGCGCCGGAGGGGAGCCTGGTGATCGTCAGGGCCGGCGCGCGGAACCTCGAGCTGATGCGGAACCTAGGCCTCCACCGCCTGCTTACGCTCGATAGTTCCGGCGGTGTCGTGGGGCTGGGCAACTTTGACACCGCCCTCCAGGTCCGCCGTCAGAGTGAGGCCGAGAGTGCGCGGCTGGTGCTGGAGGCTCACGAGAACCTCGTGGCGGCGGATGAGGCGAATCGCAGCAAGTTCCAGGACGTACTCGCCATCCTGCGCGAGCGCTCCGACCCGATGCCGAGTTGAGGGGCGGCCCCGGCGCAGGGCTTAGAGCACGCGGCTGCCCGGCGGGGTGAGCCGCGCGATCTGCGCCATAATGCGGTCGCTGGCCACCTGCGCGCGTTCCTTGCCGGCCCGCGGGTCGTCGTAGGCGGCCGGGAGGATCGGCGCGCCGAACACGACCGAAACCGGCGTGCCGAGCCGCAGCGGGCGGTCCCGCCCAAAGGCCTCGTGGGAACCAAAGATCCGCACCGGTACCACCGGGACCTGCGTCTTGACCGCGATGAAGCCCACGCCCGCCTTGGCCGGCTGCAGTTGGCCATCCGGCGTGCGCGTGCCTTCCGGGAAGAGGATGAGCCCCCGCTCCTCGCGCAGCGCGCGGAGCACGCGTTTGATTGCGCTGACGTCCTGCCCGCCGTCGCGGTCCACCGGGATGGTGCCGACCGCGTCGAGCCACCACGAGGAGAAGCCCCCCTTCCAGAGGGTCTTCCGCGCGAAGTAGGCGATCTGCCGCGGGAGCTGGCAGCCGATCATCGGCGGATCGATGAAGCTCGCGTGGTTCGCGGCGAGCAGGAAACCGCCTCGGGCTGGCACGTGCTCCAGCCCGCACACCTCGCCGCGGAAGAGCATCTCGTACGACACCCTCAGCCAGTAGTGGCAGAAGCCGTAGACCGGCTGCATCGAGGTCTGGGGAAACGCCGCGCTCATCCGCCCAAATGCTCCGCGATGGGCCGAGAGAGCAGCGCGACCACCTCGTCTAGGCCCTGGTGGGTGGTGTCGACCGCCACCGCGCCCGGCGGGCAGGCGAGGGGGGCCGCCTTGCGCGAGGAATCAAGTTGGTCCCGCAGCGCGATCGCGTCCTGGCCGCCCTCGCGGGCGCGCCGTCGCGCGCGCTCCGTCGGGTCCGCGTGGAGAAAGAAACGGCAGGGTGCGCTCGGGAAGATCACCGACCCGATGTCGCGTCCCTCCATCACGAGGCCCCGGAAACCGCCCGTCCGGGCCACGCTCTCCTGGCCGCGCTGGTAGGCGAGGAGCGCGGCTCGCACCGCGGGCAACGCCGCGACGTGGGAGACGGCCCCGTTCACCGCCGCGCCGCGGATCTCCGCGTCCGGGATCATCTCGCCGTTGATCTCCATCCCGGCCGAGCGCCCCGTGATGCGGGTGCCAAGGCGCAGCTCGCCAACCTCGGCCTCGATCCGCGCGGGGTCGTCCGCCGCGACGCCGCGCCGGAGCAGCACCGCGGTGACGGCCCGGTAGAACGAGCCCGTGTCCACGTGCAGCAGGTGGAAGCGGGCGCTTAGGGCTCGCGCGGTGGAGGATTTGCCCGAGGCGGCGCCGCCATCGATGGCGACGATGAGAAAGGGGCGCGTTTCCATCAGGAGTTGAGACTGGCCCGGCGGAGTTCCTCGAGGACCGCGAAGAAGCCGGGGAAGGTCTTCGCGCAGCAGCCGGGATCAGCGAGTGTCAGCCAGGGTCGGCCGTCCCCCCGGAGGTCGTGACAGCCGAGGATCGCGAAACTCATCGCGAAGCGGTGGTCCCCGTGCGTGTCGATGGTCTGGTCCGCCTGCAGCGGCCGCGGGGTGATCTCGAGCGCGCCTTCCTCCTCGCGCACCTCCTGGCCCAGCCGGCGGAGTTCCCGCGCCATTCCCGCCACGCGGTCCGTCTCCTGCTTGCGGGTGTGGGCGATACCCTCGATTCGGGTCGTCCCGTCCAGCAGCGGCGCGATCGCCGCCAGGGTCAGGAACGTGTCCGAGAAAGCGCTGAAGTCGGTGCGGGTGGCCCGCGGGCGGCCCGGCCGGGCGGCTACGCGTAGGCCGCCGGCATCTGCCGTCACCCCGAGACCGCAGCCCTCCAGCACCCGGATGAACTGGGTATCGCCCTGCAGCCCCGTTCCGGGAGGGTGGAGTCCGGGCAAGGACAGCGTGCCCCCGGCGACCAGCGGCAGGGCCAGGAAGTAGCTCGCGGCGGTGGCGTCGGGCTCAATGCCGCAGGTCCCGCCGGGAGGCGCATACGCGGCGTGGGGCTGGACCGCGATCAGGTCCCGAGCGCGCCAGACCGGGGCCGGCTGACCGAACCGGGTGAGCAGCGCGGCGGTCATATCCACGAAGGGGCGGCGCACCTCGCCGGTCAGGCGGATTTCAACCTCGGCCCGGGCGAGCGGCGCGACCATCAGCAGCGCGGAGAGGAGCTGGCTGCTCTCGCGCGGGTCGAGGTCCACCCGGCCTCCGGCGAGGCCGCGGGCGTGGATCTCGAGAGGAAAGAAGCCCTCCTCGCCGAGGCACCGGATATCAGCGCCCAGTTGTCGCAGGGCGTGGATGAGGGGCTGCATCGGCCGGCGCCGCATCTGGGGCACGCCGTCGAGCCGGTAGGTACCCGCCGGTGCCGCGGCGCAGAGGGCGGTGAGGAAACGCGCCGCCGTTCCCGCGAGTCCCACAAACAACTCCGCCTCGCCGCCCCGCAGGGCGTGTTCCTGGCCGGAGATGCGTAGTGTGGTGCCGTCGGCGTCCACCCTCACACCCAAGCGGCGCAGGGCCTCCGCCATTAGTTGGGTGTCCTCGCTGGCAAGCGCGCCCGTGAGCGTGACCGGACCGCGGGACAACGCCCCGAGTAGGAGCGCACGGTTGGTGAGGCTCTTGGAACCCGGTAGGCGGACTTCACCCCGGGAGGGCCGGATGAACGGCGTGACGGGAAGGCGGTCAGGGAGCGGCGACACAACAGGAGGGCGGATGCTCGCGGGCGGGGGCCTCAGCGCCAAGGAGTTTCTCCGCGGCGGCAAGGGTTCCCCGGCGGCCGGTCACGCTGAGGGGCCCGCGCCCGGCTCCGGCGCGCGGAGGGAATGCCACAGGTAGAGCAGCACCCCGATGCAGATCCCGCTGTCGGCGACATTAAAAGTGGGGTAGATGTACGAGCCGAAATGCAGGTCGACGAAGTCGACTACGTGCCCGTGCGCGATCCGGTCGATGAGGTTTCCGACCACCCCGCCGCACAGCAGGCCGAAGCAGGTCTGATGGCGCGGGTCGCGGAGACCGAGCGAATGCCGCCAGAAAAAAATCGCGACCAAGGTTGTGGCCGCGAGTCCCGCCAGCAGCAGGCTGCGACCCGATAGGATGCTCCAGGCGGCGCCGGTGTTGCCGACGTGGATCAGGTAGAAGAATCCGGGGATGACCTCGTGGTCCTGGCCCAGGCCGTGCGAGTGCAGCGGGTTGTAGGGGATGCGCGCGACGACCCAGAGCTTGGTAGCCTGGTCTAGCACGAGCGTGAGCGCGAGGAGCCGCCAGAGCCGCCGGTAGGCGTGCCAGCGGGGGCCGGAGACCGGGGCCTGCGGGGTGGACATCGCGGCTCCGCGGGCGCGGCTCAATCTTCGCCGCCGGAGTCCTCCATCACCTTGCCGCCCTCCTCGCCCATCTCGCCGAAGAGGCCAGCCTGCGTCCGCGCGCGGTGGCGGTTGCGCTCGAGGTCCTTCTGGGCCTCGGCCGAATGGCGGGTGAAGGGCACCGCCAGCAGCCGCTCCTTCGCGATCGGCTTCTGCGTGATCTCGCAGATGCCGTAGCTGCCGTCGTGGATGCGCTTGATCGCGGCGTCGATCTCCGAGAGCGCCTCCTGCTCGCTCGCCACCATGCTGAGGGCGAAGTCGCGGTCGAAGGTGTCGGTGCCCGCGTCGGCCATATGCTGGCCGTAGGCGGAGAGGTCGCCGGCGTCGTCCTTCGCGGAGCGCTTCAGGGTTTCCTCGGAGTGCCGCTCGATATCCTCAGTGAGATGCGAGCGCAGCTCGACGAGCAGCCGGTGGAAACGCTTGAATTTCTCCGGCACCTCGCGGTCCGACTCGGTGGGCGCGGCCTTCCCGCGCTTCGGATTGAAGCCGAGGATGTCCGTCAGCGAGGCGGCCTTGACGTGCTGCGGTTTCGCCTTGGGCGCGACCTCCACCGCCTTGCCCGGTTTGCCCGTCTTGCCGGCAAAGGGGATGTTGGTGCGGCTGGTGACAGTCTGGGCAATGGCCCGGACCTCATCGAGGCTGAAGGCGATGGGCTTGGCCGCGCCCTTGCGTTTCAGGATCGAGTCGCGCAGCGCGTTCTTCTTGGACGGTTTTTCCATGGGAGGAGTGGAGGCGCCGGCGGGCTTCGCCGCCGGCTTTGGGGCCGCGTCGGCCTTGCCGGCCTTCGCGGCGGGCTTGGCGGCGGCCGGCTTCGGAGCCGGGGGGGCGGGCTTGGCGGCGGGTTTCACGGGTCTCTTCGCGGCCGGCTTGCCGGCGGCCGGCTTCGCGGGGGAGGGGGCGGGTTTTTTCGAGGCCATGGTTCAGGGGTTAAGGGGCAAGAGCTTCGGCGCAGCGGGGGCAGGTCTCCCCGCGGGGCGTCGGGACGAGGGCGGGCACCCAGCGCCAGCAACGGGGGCAGCGGACCAGTCCGGCCTCCGCGCAGGGCCGCGCATCTACCGCGAGGGTGTCACCTTCGCCCGCGGCGAGCTCCACGTGGGAGACGATGAGGAGCTCCGCCAGCGCCTCGCGATGGCGCTCGAGCAAGGCCGCGGTTTCGCCCCCACGGGGAGCGCGCAGGGTGACGGCGGCGTCGAGCGACTTGCCGATCCGCCCCGCGGCGCGCAGCGGCTCGAGGGTCTCGTTAACCTGCCCGCGGATGCGGAGCAGGGCGGACACCTCGGCATCAGCTGCCGAATCTAGCCAGCCGGCTCCGGCTGCGGGCCAGTCCTCGAGGTGAACCGAGCCGTCCGCGTACTCCTCGCCGGTCGCGGCGAAGCTCCACGCCTCGTCGCAGGTGAAGGTCAGCACGGGCGCGAGCAGGCGCACGAGGGTGTGGAAGATACCGTGGAGGGCGGTCTGCGACGAGCGCCGCAGGGCCGAGCGCGTCCCGTGCGTGTAGAGGCGGTCCTTGAGCAGGTCGTGGTAGACCGCCGAGAGGGTTACCGCGCAGAACTGGTTGCAGAGCTGGTAGACGCGGTGGAACTCGCAGGCGTCGTAGGCTGCGGTGCAGTCCCGGAGCAGGACCGCCGTCTGGTGGAGCGCCCAGCGGTCGATCAGGTCCAGCCGTTCGTGTGGCACGGCGTCGCGGGCGGGGTCGAAGTCGAAGAGGTTCGAGAGTTGGTAACGCAGGGTGTTGCGGACCAATCGGTAGCTCTCCGCGACCACGTTGAGGATGCTGCTCGGGTTCTTGAGGTCCTGGTCGAGGTCGGAGACGCGGATGTCCTCGCGGAAGTCCTGCGAGGCGATCCACCACCGGATGACATCGGCCCCGTAGTGGCCGACGTAGTTGTCCGAGGTGGGCGGCTTCTCGTACTGGCCGGACTTGGAGATCTTCTTGCCGTCCTTGCCCACGATGAACCCGTGGGTGAGCACGGCGCGGTACGGCGCGGCATCGTAGGCGGCGACGCTCGTCCAGAGGGAAGACTGGAACCAGCCGCGGTGCTGATCACTGCCCTCGAGGTAGAGGTCGGCCGGCCACTGCGTGCCGCCCACGCCCCGACGGAGCGTCGCCGCGTGCGAGCTCCCGGAATCGATCCAGACGTCGAGGGTGTCGCGTCCGCGTTGCAGTTCGGCGGCGGCGGGCCAGCCCGCCGGGAGCGGGATGCCCTCGAGGATGTCGGCCGGTGTGGCCTCGAACCAGAAGTTGGAGCCGCGGGCCTCGAGCTTGGCCGCGATGGCGCGCGCGACGCCCGCGTCGAGGAAGGCGCGGCCAGCCGCGTCGAAGAACGCGGGGATCGGGACGCCCCAGGCAC
>JBILWD010000382.1:0-3250 GCA_044370095.1 Opitutaceae bacterium
CGCGCGCCCACGGTCAAAATCACGTTGCTGGTGGCGACCCACGACAGCGGCGTGGTGATGACCTCATCGCCGGGGCCGATCCCGGCGAGGCGGAGGGCCACCTCCATCGTGCAGGTGCCGGAGTTGAAGGCGCGCACCGGGCGCCCGCCGCACCGGGCCGAGAGCTGCGCCTCGAATTCCCGCACCTTCGGGCCCGAGGTGATCCAGCCGGAGCGCAGGACGTCCGCCACGCCGGCGATGGTCTCCTCGTCGATGGTCGGGCGGGTGAGGGGCAAAAAGGGGGCGGCCATTTCAGGGCTGGTTGCTGATGAGCGCGTGCACGGGCGTGTTCGCGAGCGTATGGTAGGTCAGGCCGCCGGCGGCAAACGCGGACTGCGGATGGTCGAGCTCGCGGCGGCGGATCACGACCCAGACGCGGCCGGGGCCGGCCCAGCGACGCCGCAGTTCCGCCTCGTCGATGAAGCGCCGGGCGCGCTCCGCGGGGTCGAGGAACTGCACCTGCAGCTCGTCGACGTAGCTGACCAGGCCAACCTCGCGGCCGGAGTAGTAGACGAAGTCGTGGTAGAAGGCCCAGTAGTGGAAGACCTCGTCGGCGGGCCGCACCAGGGCGCGGGCCGCTACGGCGAGGGCGCGGGTACCGGCCCGCTGGAAGACCGGCGCCGCGACGACCACGGTCACGAGAAACAGGACGGTCACGCCGCCGAGGGCGCCGAGCCCCGCCGCCACGCCGCGCCGCGCCGCCGCCCAGGCGATCGCCGCCGCGCCGAGGCCTAGGGCAACCGCGAGGGAAAGGGCCAGCGGCGGCAGCCCCGCGACCTGCGAAGCCCCCCGCACCAGCCCCGGGCGGAAGGCGAGGACGACGAGCGCGACCGCGAGCAGGAGGTAACCGGCGGCTCCGATCCGCAGGCCGGTGCGAAGCGGCGCGACCTCACCCACTTCCCAGCGTCGGGCAAGCCAGCCGCCGACCAACACGGCCAGCGCAGGGTAGACGGGCAGGATGTAGGGGATGAGTTTCGAGCGGGAGAGGGAGAAGAAGAGGACGATGAAGGCGACCCAGAGGACGAAGAACCAGCCGGCCCCATTCTCCCGCCGCCGCGCCCAGCCGCCGGCGAGAGCGGACCGTACGGCCGGGACGAGGAAACCAACCCAGGGAAAGAGCCCCGCGAGCAGCACCACCCCGAAGAACCACCACGGCTCCCCGCGAAGGTGGGTGTCGGTGGTGAACCGCTCCCAATGTTCGCGGATGAAGTAGAACCGCGCCCAGCCGTCGTGCCGCTGCGCGGCCAGCAGGTGCCAGGGCGCGGCGATGAGCAGGAAGAGGGCGGCCCCGGAGGGCAGGTGCAGGGGGCGCAGGCGGCGCCACTCGCCGAGCAGCAGCAGCCAGAGGAACATCACCGCGCCGGGGATCAGGAAGCCGATCAGCCCCTTCGCTAGGGTGGCCAGCGCCGCCGCCGCATAGAGCCCGAGGAACAGCGCGCGCCGCCGCGGGCCCGGCGGCTCGTGCACGCCAGCGAGGAAGCAGACCAGCGTGGCCGCCATCAGCATCGCCACCGGCATATCCAACAGCAGCACCCGCGAGAGCGTGAAGTGCAGCAGGCACGTCGCCAGCACCCCCGCCGCGCACCAGCCCGCGCGCCGCCCGTACAGCCGCCGGCCCGCCGTGTACGCGAGCAGCACCCCGCCGAGGCCGAACAGCGCGGGCGTCAACCGCGCGGCGAATTCCCCGGGGCCGAACAGCACCCGGCTCAGGCCCACCGTCCAGTAGACCAGCGGCGGCTTCTCGAAATAAGGGATCCCGTTGAGGTGCGGCACCACCCAGTCGTCGCGCGCCAGCATTTCCCGCGGGATGCCCGCGTAGCGCGACTCGTCGGGGTTCGCCAGCGGGAGCCGCCCGAGCAGCAGAAAATTCAGCGCCCCGGCGAGCAGGGCCAAGAGCAGGAGGTCGCGCGCCCAAGAGGGGGCCGGCGCAGCAGGGGCGGGGTCGGCGGGGGTCGGCATCAGCGGCGGACCGCGGAGCCTCGGCGGGCCCCGCGCCCCGCGCCACCCTTTTCTGGTGAATTCGCGGTGAAAGCCCGCGCGGCGTTTCCTCGGCGGGCCCCGCGCCACGCCACCCCTCCGCCGCGGGCGGCGCCGCCGCGAATTTGCTCGCGCCCCGCGACGCCCTCCATCCCATCGCGGGATGGCGGTCGCCCGGCCCTTCACCTTCCTCTGCGGCGCCGACGACTTCCTCGTCGGCCGCTTGGCGCGTGAACGCTTCGACGCCCTCGCCGCCGAGGTGCCGGACGAGTTCGCCCGCGAGGTCGTCAACGGCTTCGCCGGCAACGTCGGCGAGACCGCCGCCGCCGTGAACCGCTTCCGCGAGGCCGTCCAGACCGTCGCGATGTTCGGCGGCCGTCGCCTCGTCTGGCTCAAGGACGTGAACTTTCTCGCCGACAGCGTGACCGGCCGCGCCGAGGGCACGCTCCGGGCGGTGGAGGACCTGCAGCAGGTGCTGGCCGCCGTGAACCCGGCGGAGACCCTGGTGCTAGTGAGCGCGAGCCCAGTGGACCGGCGCCGCTCCTTCCCCAAGTGGTGCGAGAAGCAGGCCGACTTCACGCTGGTGGGCGGAGACGGCGAGGCCGGGGGTGACGCGCTCGCGGCGGTGGCACGCGCGGAGGCGCAGGGCCTCGGGACGCGCTTTGAACCGGGCGCCGTAGAACTGCTCCTCGCCAAGGTAGGCGCCAACACCCGCTTGCTGGTGGAGGAGGTGAACAAGCTGGCCGCCTACGCCGGCGAGGGCGAGGCGATCACCGAGGCGCACGTGGCGGAGCTCACGCCGAACGCGGCCGAGGGGGACTTCTTCGAGTCAGCCGAGGCGTTCTTCAGCGGGGACCTGCGCTGGACGCTCGCCGCGCTCGGACGGCACTTCTTCGCCGGCGGCGACGCCCGGCCGGTGATCTCGGCCCTGCAGAACCGCAACCGGATTCTGCTGCAGGTACGCGCGTTGCTCGACGCCGGCGAGGTGCGCCTCGGGCCCCGCGGTCTCGATGGAATGCCCCGCGCCGCGGCCGCCTTCGGCCGCCACTTCACCGGCGCCGCCGAGAAAAGCTCCTTCAACCTCTTCAGCCAGAACCCGTGGTATGTCGGCAAACTCGCGGGCGGCGCCCGGCTGCCCTCCCTGCGCCGCCTGATCGACAACCAGCGGGAGTTTCTCCACGCCTTCGCCGAGATCATCCGCCGGCCCGACGAGCAAGAGGCCGTGCTGCGCGAC
>JBILWD010000383.1:0-3241 GCA_044370095.1 Opitutaceae bacterium
CTCCATTAAAGCGACTGACTCTCAGTAGAGACCTTTAGCGAAACTTTACTCTCTGTGCTGCAAATTCTTAGCCATCTCCAAGGCTGGTGCGGACCCCGCCTGCGGGGCCGCCGGGGGCTGGTTTGGCTAGGGCTTGCGACCCCGCTTTTTGCCGCCTCCGAGCCCCCGCCGCCCCCGGTCCAAATGGCCCGCTTCCAAGTCGAGGCGGAGGCGGAGTTCGACCACGTGATTCAGGGACCGTTTCTGCCGGACGTGCAGGGCGCCAAGATCAACGCGGGCAAGAAGACCACGATCCTCGACTTCGACGGCCAACCCCGGATCAACGGCAACAACTACCGCCAAGCGCTCGCCCAGGCGCCCGGGCTGATCCTCAGCGAGGAGACCTCGCCGCTGGTCAGCATCGGCTACCGCGGACTCGAGCCCCACCGCGCGCAATTCACCCAGGTCCTCAAGGACGGCATTCCCATCCACGCCGACCAATTCGGCTACCCCGAGGCCTACTACACCCCACCCCTCGACACGGTCGACCGCATCGAATTCATCCGCGGCGGCGCTGCCCTCCTCTACGGACCCCAGCCCGGCGGCGCCCTCAACTACGTGACCCACCGGCCGCGCACCGACCGCGGCTTCTCCGGCTCCTCGCTGCACACGGTCGGGTCCGACGGCTACTACTCCACCTTCAGCCACCTCGACGGCACGGTCGGCCGCGTCGGCTATTACGGCTACCTCAACCATCGGCAGTCCGCCGGCATCCGCTCCGCCAACAGCGACTACCGCCTGACCTCCTGGCTGGGCCGGCTCGCGCTCGACGCGACCACCGCCTCTCGCTGGCTGCTGACGCTCGAGACCTATGAGGAGGAACACGGCGAGCCCGGTGGCCTGACTTTCGCCGCCGGCCCCGGCGCGGTGAATTACCTCGCCGACCGGCGCGCGCCCTCGCGGCTGCACGACCGCTTCAACCTCGAACGCGATGCCGCCTCCCTGATCTGGGAACACGACTTCGCCGCGGGCACCTTCGCTTGGCGCACGTGGGCCATCGACTACACCCGCGCCTCCCGCCGCCAGGGCGGGGGCGGCTTCGGCACGCTGCCCGCCGGCCCCGCGGCCCAGACCAACACTCAGGAGCGGCAACAGTTCGACACCCTCGGCACCGAGGCCCGCCTCCGGCTCGACTGGGGCCCCGCCGCGCGCCACGTCCTCAGCGCCGGCGCCCAGCTCTACGGCAGCACCTCCCCGCGCACCGACCGCCGCGGTACCTCGCCCACGGCGACCACCGGCCCCGTCCAGAACCAGTCGCGCCGCGAGGTCTTCTATGCCCCGGTCTACGCGGAAAACCTGTTCCGCTGGGGCGCGTTTACCCTCACCCCGGGCGTCCGCCTCGAGCAGGTCCGCCAATCCGTCCGCGAGGAAATCAACCTCGCCAAGGCCGCCGCTGGCAATCCACTCGCCGATCGCACGACCACCGACGCGGAGCCGCTCTTCGGCCTCGCTGCCACCTGGGAACCGGCCCGCGGCACGCAGGCCTATTTCAACGCCTCCGAGAGCTTCCGCCCCGTGATCTTCACCCAAGCGGTCCCGAACGGCGCGACGCAGGTCGCCAACGCGGACCTCGCGCCGTCCCGCGCCCGCCAGGTAGAGCTGGGCTATCGCACGCAAACGGCCTCGGGCCTCGTGCTGGATGCGAGTGTGTTCCACCTCGAATTCTCCGACCAGGTCGGCACCGCCGCGCTCCCCGGCGGACGCTCGAGCCTCATCAACGTCGGGCGCTCCGTCCACCGGGGACTCGAGGCGGCCGCGCGGCAGGAGCTGCTGCGCCCGGGCGCGGGCCGGACCGCCTCGCTCCAGCTGTACGCCAACGCCCTCGTGCTCGACGCCTCCTTCCGCGCGGGTGCCTTCGCCGGCCGTCGGCCCCAATACGCCCCCCGCCACCTCGTCCGCACCGGCCTGCTTTTCTCCCGGGGACCTGGCCTAAAGGCTGGCCTGTCCGGCACCTTCGTCGGCTCCAGCCACGCCGATGACACTAACACCGACCAGCGCCGCGTGCCGGCGCACGCCGTTTGGGACCTCACCGCCGAGTGGCGCGTGCCCGGGACGGCGGTCCGCGTAATCGGAGGCGTGAACAACCTGCTCGACGAGGATTACTACAGCCGGGTACGGGCGGATGGCATCGACCCCGCCCCGCGCCGCCACGGCTACCTCGGCGCCGCGATCGAGTTCTGAGCCGGCCCGCAGAAAGGAGTGGATTCCCCGCGCGCGCCACGTGTTAAGTCACGGGCCCGTCCACCGTCCACCGTCCACCGTCCTCCGTCTTTCCGTCCTCCCTTTCCTCCAATGAAGAAAGCCCGCGCCCACTTCCCGTCCATCCCCGCCATCCCCTACGAGGGTCCCGGCACCGACAATCCCCTCGCCTTCCGGCACTACAACCCGGACGAGGTCATCGAGGGCCGGACGATGGCCGAGCACCTGCGTTTCTCCATCGCCTACTGGCACGCCTTCCGCGGGACCGGCTCAGATCCGTTCGGCCCGGGCACGATCGTCCGTCCGTGGGAGGCGGGCCGTGATCCGGTCGGGGTGGCCAAGGTGCGCCTCGAGGCGGCCTTCGAGTTCTTCCAGAAGATCCGGGCGCCGTTCTACTGCTTCCACGATCGCGATATCGCCCCCGAGGGCCGGACCCTCGCCGAGTCCAACCGCATCCTCGACCAGGTCGCCACCCACGCGCAGGCCCTGCAGAAGTCCACGGGCGTGAAGCTCCTCTGGGGCACTGCGAACCTGTTCTCCAATCCCCGCTATATGTGCGGGGCCGCGACCAACCCGGATGCCCACGTCTTCGCTTATGCCGCCGCGCAGGTGAAGCAGGCGATGGAGGTCACCCAGCGCCTCGGCGGTGAGAACTACGTCTTCTGGGGCGGCCGCGAGGGCTACGAGACGCTCCTCAACACCGACCTCAAGCGGGAGCAGGAGCACCTCGCCCGCTTCCTCCACCTCGCCGTCGCCCACGCCAAGACGATCGGCTTCAAGGGCCAGTTCCTGATCGAGCCGAAGCCGAAGGAGCCGACCAAGCACCAGTACGACTTCGATGTCGCCAGCGGCATCGCGTTCCTGCGCACCTTCGGGCTCGAAAAGCACTTTAAGTTCAACATCGAGACCAACCACGCCACCCTCGCCGGCCACACCTTCCAGCACGAGATCGAGGTCGCCGCCGCCGCCGGAATGCTCGGCTCGATCGACGCCAACGCCGGGG
>JBILWD010000123.1:0-9991 GCA_044370095.1 Opitutaceae bacterium
CCTCCGTAAGACCTGATTCCCTGCTTATGCGTCCCATCGTCCAGATTTCCCTCGACCTGACCGACCGAACGGAGGCGCTCGCCACGGCCGCCACTGCCCTTCGCGCGGGCGTAGACTGGCTCGAAGCTGGTACCCCGTTCATCCTCGCCGAGGGGCTCCACGGGGTACGCGCCCTGCGCGAGCGTTTCCCCGGTGTGCCGATCGTTGCCGACCTCAAGACGATGGATGGTGGCTACCTAGAGGCCGAGATGATGGCGAAGGCCGGCGCCACCCACGTGGTGGTGATGGCTCGGGCCCACGAAGAAACGCTGCGTTGCGTGGTCAAGGCGGGCCGCGACCACGGGGTGAAGGTGATGGGCGACAACCTCGGCTGCCCCGATATGGTCGCGGGGGCCCGGCAGATCGAGGACCTCGGCTGCGACTTCGTCATTCATCACATTGGCTACGACGAGCGCCGTGGGATTGCGGCCGCCGGCCGGAGGATGCCGAGCCCGCTGGATCAGCTCCGCGAAGTGGTCGCCGCCGTGGGCATTCCCGTGCAGGCGGTCGGAGGCCTGACGCTTGAGCAGGCCGTCCGCACCCCGGAATATGGCGCGCCGCTGGTCGTAATCGGCGCCCCTCTCGCGGTCGACGCGGATTCGTTCCGCACCGCCGGGGGCGATCTCGAGGGCACGCTCCGCCTGATCTGCGATCGAGTCCACGCCCACGGGGACGTCCCCGTCCGGCCCCGCTCCCTCTTATGAAGTCCGCTGCCGTCGTCAATTTCTCCTCCGCGCCTCACAGCGTGGAGCTCCGTGAGTTCGCGCGTCCGGTCCCGGGCGCGGAGGACGTGATCCTCGCCGTCGAGGCGGTCGGCGTCTGCGGGAGCGACCTGCACCAGTGGACCGGTCAGCACAGCTGGCCCGTCAACTACCCGGTCGTGCTCGGCCACGAGTTCGGCGGTCGAATTGCCGAGCTCGGCGCCGGCGTCCGCGGCTGGTCTGAGGGCGACCGCGTGGTCAGCGAGACCGCTGCAGTGGTCGATCCCGCCAGCCCGCTTACCCGCGCCGGCCGCTATAACCTCGATCCGCGCCGCAAGGGCTTTGGCTACGGCGTGGACGGTGCGATGACCCGCTTCGTGCGTGTCCCCGCCCGCTGCCTGCACCGCGTCCCAGATGGTCTGCCGCTGGAACAGGCCGCACTGACCGAGCCCTGCTGTGTCGCCTACAACGCCGTGATTGAAAACGGCCGAGTCCAGCCCGGCGATCGCATCATCGTTCTCGGTCCAGGGCCCATCGGCATCCTCTGTGCGGCGATGGCGCGGCTCGCTGGGGCGGAGGTCGCCCTCGTCGGTCTGGAGCGGGACCGGGTCCGCCTCGAAGTGGCGCGGGCGTATGGTTGCGATGTGATCGTGGGAGATGCCGCGGAATGGGCCCGGCGCCGTGACGGCCTGGGCGCGGACGGCGTGGTCGACGCGGCTGGCGTGTCCGCCGCGCTCCGCACCGCCCTTGAGCTGGTGCGGCCCGCGGGCTGGATCAGCAAGGTGGGCTGGGGCCCGCAGCCGCTGAATTTCTCCCTCGACCCGTTGGTGCAGAAGAACGTCACGCTGCAAGGCAGCTTCAGCCACACGTGGCCGATGTGGGAGCGCGTGCTCGCCCTCCTTGCCTCCGGCCGCCTCGACGTCAGGCCGATTACCGGCGGTGTCTGGCCGCTCGAGGAATGGCACACCGCGTTTGAGCGGATGCACGGCGGAGAGATCGTGAAGGCCGTGCTGAAGCCGGCCTGAGCCCGATGCGCCTCAGGGACAAGGTCGTCATTGTGACCGGCGCGACGGGCGGCATCGGCCGCGCGATCGCGGCGCGGGCGGTGGCCGAGGGCGCGCGGGTGTTGGTGCATGGGATCGACGCCGCGGCAGGGGCGCGCACGGTCGCCGAGCTCGGGGGCGCTGCCGCGCTGCACCTGGAAGATCTCGTTGATCCCGATGCGGGGGGGCGGATCGTCGCGGCGGCCCTCCGGGCGTTCGGCCGGGTCGATGCGGTAGTCAATAATGCGGCCCTCGTGGCCCGCAGCACGCTGGCGACTGCCTCGGCCGCGGGCTTTGACCAGATGATGGCGATTAATGTTCGCGCGCCGCTCCTGCTCATCCAGGCGGCTTGGCCCGAACTCCGCGCTCACCGCGGTTGCATCGTCAACATCGGCTCCATCAACGCTCTCAGCGGCGAGGCTACGCTGCTCGATTACAGCGTTTCCAAAGGCGCGTTGCAGACACTCTCGCGCAACCTCGCGAACGCCCACGCGGCGGACGGGGTCCGCTGCAACCACCTCAACGTCGGCTGGGTGCTGACCGAACGGGAACACGCGATGCAGGTGTCCGAGGGCCAGCCGCCCGACTGGCACGAGCGGCTGCCGGCGGTCTTTGCGCCGTCCGGCAGATTACTTCGACCGGAGGAAGTTGCCGCCGCCGCGGTTTACTTCCTCGCGGAGGAGTCCGGCCCGGTGAACGGCGCCGTCATCGAGCTCGAGCAGTACTCCCTCCACGGCCGCAACCCCGTCAAAGTCTGACCCACGATGCCTCGCCTCGCCGCCTTCCCTAAAGCTTATATGCGCCCCCTCTGCCGGGAGGGCACGATGACGCTCCGTGACTGGGCCGATCTGGCCGTGCCGCTCGGGGTAGATGGGCTCGAGTTTTACAGCGGTTTCCTCGAGCTGGCCGACCCGGCCGCGTGGGCGCCCGCTCGCCGGTTGGTGGAGGAGCGCGGGATGGTGATCCCGATGTTGTGCTGCTCGCCGGATTTCTCGCAGCCCGATCCCGCGCTGCGACGCGCCGAGATCGAGCGGGAGAAGGGCTGGATCCGGATGGCCGCCACCTTGGGCGCCGGTTACTGCCGCGTCCTCTCGGGCCAGCGCCGCCCGGAGCTCACCTGCGAGCAGGGCCTTGACCTTGTGACCGGCTGTATCGAGGCCTGCCTGCCCGAAGCGGAGGCGTGCGGCGTCACGCTGATCCTCGAGAACCACTACAAGGACGACTTCTGGAGCTACCCCGAGTTCGCCCAGAAGATGGAGGTCTTCTGCGCGCTGGTAGACCGCATCCGTCATCCGCGATTCGGGGTGAACTACGACCCGAGCAACGCCTTCCTCGCGGGCGACGACCCGCTGGAACTGCTGGCCCGGGTGAAGGACCGGGTGGTGACGATGCACGCGAGCGACCGTTACCTTGCCGAGGGCACCTTGGAGGACCTGCGCCGGGAGGAAGGTGGTCCGGAGGGCTACGCGAAGCGCCTTCGCCACGGCACCATCGGCCGGGGCCTCAACGACTACGACGCGATCTTCTCCACGTTGCGCGCGGCCGGATTCGACGGCTGGGTGAGCATCGAGGACGGGGTCGACGGCATCGAGCAACTCGCGGAGAGCGTGCGGTTCGTCCGGGGCAAGCTGCGCCAGCACTGGGCCTGAGCCGGCACTGCCCGGATCCCTCGGTCTTCGAGCGCGCCAATTACATCCGGATCCTCCAGAGCTGGAAAATCTAGCGGCCGAAGGTCGGCCTCAGGCAGTGACCGACTCGAGCGAGCAGCCGTCCGCGTCGCCCGCGGGGGTCTCGCAGTTCGGCCGCGCGATGACGCCCGGGTAGGGTTCGGGGGCGAAGGGCCGCGCGGGCTCCGCGAGCAGATGGCGGTCGCACACCGCGAAGAGGTCGGCGGCGCTCTCCGTGCGCCGCATCTCGTGCAGGAAACGCCCTTCCGGGTCCACGCCCTGGCCGACGAAGTTGAGGTACTTCTTCATCTTGTTCACGTGTAGCCGCTCGGGGAGCCCCGGCGGCCGCGTGGCGTCGAACAGCCGTTCGACGTACTCGCGCACCTCCGCGAGGGAGACGTCGCGCGCGGCGCCCCCGGCGAACTGCTCCCGGCACTGGCGGAAGATCCACGGGTTGCGGATCGCGTGCCGGCCGATCATCACCCCGGCGGCCCCGGTCTCGCGGAGGACGCGCGCCGCCGCCGCGGCCGAGGTCACGTTGCCGTTCGCCAGCACCGGGCAGCGCACCCGCCGGACTGCGTGGGCGATCATCCCATAACGGACCTCGCTGCGGTACATCTCACGGACCGTGCGCCCGTGCACCGTGAGCAGGTCGACGCGGTGGGCGTTCATCAGATCGAGCAGTCGGTCGAAGTTGGCGGTGTCCTCAAAACCAAGCCGCATCTTCACGGTAAGCAGTCCCGGCACTGCCTCGCGCAGGGTCCCGAGGATCGCGTCCACCCGGTCCGGATCCCGAAGGAGGCCCCCGCCGACATTCTTGCGGTAGACCTTGGGGGCGGGGCAACCGAGGTTGAGGTCGATGCCAGCGACGGGAAGCGGCAGAAGGGCGGCGACGGTGCGGCGGAGGTGCACCAAGTCCTCGCCGATCAGCTGAGCGAAGACAGGTCGCCCGGTGTCATTTTCCGTGATCGAGCGCACGATGTGCGCCTCCGGGCGCGACTGCGCGTGCACGCGCAGGAACTCCGTGAAGTAGTAATCCGGGGCGCCGTAATGCGCGGTCACGCGCATAAACGCCAAGTCCGTGACGTCCTGCATCGGCGCCAGCGCGGTCAGCGGGGCGCCCGGGAACAGGCCGGCTGGTAGGGGGAGGGGAGGGGCGCTCAAGCCGGGCCCTCTTCGCTCTCGCCGGCCTGCTGCTTCAGTACGCGTTCCAGCACCTCGGTCATATCCTCTGCCTGGTCGAAGACCGCGCGCGCTACGTGGATCGGGCGCTGCTGCTGCAAGGCGAGGACGATCGAGTCGCTCGGGCGGGCGTCCAGCTCGATCAGCTTCCGGCCGAGCTCGTTCTCCATCCGCAGGAGGATCCGGGCGAAGAAGGTGCTCTCGCGCGCGTCGTTGATGACGACGTGCTCCACGTGCGCGCCCAGCCCGAGTAGGATGCTCCCGATCAGGTCGTGGGTGAGGGGGCGCTCGCGCTTGGCGCCGCTGAGCGTCATCTGGATCGCGCCGCCGACGGGCGCGTCGACGTAAATCACGAACGTCTTGGCGTCGTTGCCGAGGAACACGGCGCAGCCGTTCGCGGTGGGCATAACCCCTTTGAGGGAAACGAGGACGACGTCGCTGGGCATACGTGGAAAGTGATCCCGGAAGGCGCGGCGTGCAAGCACCGGGCCCGCCGGCACCCGATCCGGACCGGAGCGACGGGCCGGTGGTGCCCTGCGTTCCGGGCGGATCGCTGCTGATCGCGCTCCGGGAATGCCTCGACGCGCTGCTCGGGATGCGGCGCGCGGCCTAGCGTTGGTGCGCTTATCAGACCCGCTCCAGCTTGGGGCGGCCGGCCTCGACGCGGAACGAGGCCCGGGTTACCAACGGCGCGCCCGGGCGGGTCACAAACGGCACGGTGCGGAAGTGCGCGGTCCACGCCTGCGGCGTGATCTCGCAGCTGACGTAGCCCCGTTCCTCGTTGTGAAACTTCACGCCGGGGTTTTCGGCCAGCAGGCGATCGAGGCCGCGCGGCTCCGCCCGGCCGTCGCCGCTGGAGCTGATCGAGGTGCCGACGAATTCGACGGCCGTGACCGGGTCGTCGGGTCGCTCGAAGTCCGGTCCGAGCTCGTTGGCCCAATTCGTGTGGATGTCCCCGGTGATGACCACCGGGTTGCGGACGCCGGCCTCGCGCCAGTGGCGCAGCAGGAGCCTGCGTTCGTGCTCGTAGCCTGGCCACTGGTCCATGCTGAGGGAGATCTCGGGCCCGGGTGTCCGATCGACCCGGGCGAACATCACCTGCTGGGCGAGGACGTTCCAGGTCGCGGGTGAACGCTCCAGCCCTTGGCGGAGCCACTCGCGTTGCGCCGCGCCGAGGAGCGTTCCCTGAGGATCGAGTAGCGCGGGATGCGGCGGCTTGCGGCCGTCACCGAGCGGCTGGTCGCTCCGGTACTGGCGGGTGTCGAGCACGTGGAAATCCGCGAGGCGGCCGGCGGTCGCGCGGCGGTACAGGGGAAGGTCCGGCCCGTTGGGTAACTGGGCGCGGCGCAGAGGCATCGCCTCGTAATAGGCCTGGTAGGCGGCGGCGCGGCGGCGGAGGAACTGCTCCCGGGTGGTTCGGTCGGGGTCCTGCGGGATGTCGCCTGCGTAGTTGTTCACCACCTCGTGGTCGTCCCACGTCACCAGCCACGGCGCCGCCGCGTGAGCGGCCTGCAGGGCGGGATCGAGGCGGTAGAGCGCATGGCGCGCCCGGTAATCGTCGAGCGTGCGGATTTCCGCGCCGTTATGCTTGCGGGTCCGCCCGGCGGTCACGCCGCCTTCGTAGATATAGTCCCCGAGGTGCACGATCAGATCCAGATCCTCCCGGACCATATGCTCGTAGGCGGTGTAGAGCCCGGATTCGTAGTGCTGACAGGAGGCGAACGCGAAGCGCAGCCGCTCGGGCAGTTCGGTCGGCGCCGGAAAGGTCCGGGTCCGCCCCTTGGGACTCACCTCGGAGCCAACGCGGAACTGATACCAGTACCAACGGCCGGGGCGCAGGCCGGCCACCTCGACGTGGACGGCGTGCGCCCAGCCGGGGTTCGCGACCGCGGTGCCCCGAGTGACCACCCGGCCCATCCCTTCGTCCTCGGCCACTTGCCAGCTGACCTCCACGGGTTCCGCGGGCATCCCGCCGCCTGGCTCGAGGGGCCGCGGCGCGAGGCGGGTCCAGAGCACGAACCCGTCCGGCGTCGGATCGCCCGACGCCACCCCGAGGCTAAACGGGTAGCCGGTCAGCTTTGGGGCGGCCGCGACCGCGCCGCGCAGGCGAGCGGACGATGCGGCGGCCGCAGCGGCCAGCGAAGCGCCGGCGAGCACGAAGCGGCGGCGGGTCAGGGGAAAATTGCCGGGGAGTGGGGCAGCTGGGGTGGGCATTTGTCCGCGAGGCAACGGCGGGCTGCGGGCCGGGTCAAGGCGCTGGGGGTGACAAAACGGTGTCGCCGGCGCGCGCCGTGTCCTCCTTGAGTCCTGTTCCACTGCGCCCGAGCCGGGCGGCGGCGAGGAGTAGGTCCGCGAGCCGTGCCGCCGCCGCGGCCGGGGGCAGGCCCTCGGGCCGGATGTTCGACACGCAGTTGCGGTCTGCGTCGGTGCGTCCGGCCCCAGGCCCGAACGTGAGGTAGGCACCGAGGCTGTCGGGTGCGCCCAGCCCCGGTCGTTCGCCCAAGAGGACTAAGGATAGCCGGCACCGCAGCAGGGTGCCGAGTTCATCCTGCAGTTTCACTCGGGCGAAGGGAACGAGGAGGACGGGCGCTACTCTCCAGCCGGCTGCGGTGAGGCGGGCGAGCAGGGGCTGCAAGGTTGGCACGGCGTGGCGTTGCGCGGCCGGTGCGGACAGACCGTCTGAGACGATCACGGCGAGGTCGCACTTGGCCCAGTCCCCGGCGCGTGCCGCCAACGCGGCCCGGGAGTCCTGCGCGAACCGTCGGCCGAGATCCGGGCGCGCGAGATAGGTTGCGCGGTCGGTCGCCCCGGTGGCCGCCCGGGCGTGGGCGATGCCGGCCCCAGCCAGATCCCGCCCCAAGGCCTCCGCGTCGAGGATCGCTTGTACCGCGTCGCGGGCCCGGGCGTGGGCCAGAAGGAAGTCGAGGCGTGCCGCGGTGGGTAGGCTGCCCCCGGCGCGCCCCAGCGCGATGCGCGCCGGGGTGTGCGCGCGGAGCGCGGTCCACGGGTCCGGCCGCGCCGGCAGCGAGGGCTCAGGGCAAGAGAGCATGATCAGGGGCCACGGGGAGCAGGCGCCCGTCGCGGGCGAGACCCATCCGCTCAAGCCAGGCTTCGAACTCCGGCGCGGGGCGCAGTCCGAGGACCTGTCGCAGGTATTGGGCGTCGTGGAACGAGGTCGACTGGTAGCCGAGCATCACGTCGTCCGCGCCTGGGACACCCATGAAGTAGTTGCAGCCCGCCACGCCGAGCAGGGTCAGCAGGGTGTCCATATCATCCTGATCCGCCTCTGCGTGGTTGGTGTGGCAAACATCCACGCCCATCGGCAGGCCGAGGAGTTTGCCACAGAAATGGTCCTCGAGTCCGGCACGGATGATTTCCCGTCCGTCGCGAAGGTATTCCGGGCCGATGAAGCCGACGACCGAGTTCACTAGGAAAGGATCGAATGCCCGCGCCACCGCGTAAGCGCGGGCCTCGCAGGTCTGCTGGTCCACCCCGTGGTGGGCATCCGCCGAGAGGGCAGAGCCCTGGCCAGTCTCGAAGTACATCACCTGCGACCCGCCGCGACCGAGGGCGAGCGCGGCCGCCCGCGCCTCGGCCAGCAGCGCCAGATTCACGCCGAAGCTGCGGTTGGCCCCCTCCGTGCCCGCGATCGATTGAAACACGAGGTCCAACGGCGCGCCCCGTCGCAGCGCCTCCAGTTGCGTCGTCACGTGCGCCAGCACGCAGGATTGGGTCGGGATCGCGTAGCGCGAGATGATGCGATCCAGCAGGGCGAGCAGGTCGTGTACGGCACCCACATGGTCCGTCGCGGGGTTGATACCGAGGACTGCATCCCCGCAGCCGTAGAGCAGGCCGTCGATCAGGCTGGCGGTGATGCCCGCGGGATCGTCGGTCGGGTGGTTGGGCTGCAGGCGGAACGAGAGCCGTCCCGGCAGGCCGACGGTGGACCGGAACCGCGTGACGACCCGCCGTTTCCGCGCGACGAGAATCAGGTCCTGGTTCGCCATCAGTTTGGCCGTGGCAGCGGCCATCTCCGGGGTCAGGCCGGGGGCGAGGGCGGCCAGCGCCGCTTCGTCCGTCTCATAACGCAGCAGCCATTCGCGGAGCTGGCCCACGGTCAGGCCCGCTACTGGCCGGAAGGCGGCGGGGTCGTGCTGCGCGAGGATCAACCGGCTCACCTCGTCCGTCTCGGGCGGAATCAACGGCTCGCTCAGAAACAGTGCCAGCGGCACGTCGGCGAGACACGCCTGGGCCGCGACGCGCTCCTCGGCCGAGGCGGCGGCCAGCCCCGCGAGGACGTCACCGGAGCGCGGCGGAGTGGCCTTGGCCAGCAGTTCGCGCAGGTCGTGGAAGGAGTGGCGCCGGGCGCCAACGGCGAGGGACCAGCGGGCCATCGGGGGCAGGGTTATTCGGGAGTGAGGGCAGCGACGGGTGGCCCGGGGAAACGGCGTCGGACCCCGCCCCACCAGACCCCGGCAAGCACTAGGGCGGCCCCGCCCGCGAGCGGCAGGGCGGCCTCGTTCGGGGGTTGGATGCCGACCCACACCACGCCGAGGCCTCCCGTCAGCGCGAGAAACGCGAGCAGCCGGAAGCGGCCGACGCCGAGATCGAACGGGCCCATCCGCCGCCAGCGCCCGCCGCACGCGCCTAGACCCGCGAGGATCGGCATCAGGTAGGAGACATAAACGAAGATCACCGCTCCCGCCGTCAGGGTCGAATATACCGGGGTGTACAGGGTACAGGCGAAGGCGAGTCCGGCTCCCACCCACACCGCCGCCACCGGCGTGCCCCAGCGCGGTGAAACCCGCCGCAACGTTCCCGCCGCCGGCAGGCCGCCGTCCCGCGCGAAGGCGTAGATCATCCGCGAGGTGGAGGTGACGCACGCCAGGCCGCAGCAGTAGTTCGCCGCGATGATCCCGGCCCAGAGCGCGGTGGCAAGCGGGGCGGGGAGGGTGGAGGAGAGGAGCCACGAGAACACGTCCGTGCCCTTTGCCGCACCCGCGCCGACGTCCGGTAGCGCCAGCACGAAGGCCGCCACCATCACCCAGCCGAAGCCGCCGGAGAGCAGCACCGATCGCACAATGCCCCGCGGGACGTTGTGCGCCGCCTCGCGCGTCTCCTCCGCCGCGTGCGCCGAGGCGTCGTACCCCGTGATGGTGTAGAGCGGCCAGATCAGCGCGAGCGCCGCGAGACGCGTCAGCGACCCCTCGGGCGGCCACACCCCGCCGCCGGCCGGGCCGCTGTGGTTCGCGAACCGCACCAGCCGGCCCCAGTCGAGCGCCGGCGCCGCCGCCAGCAGCGCCACCGTGAGCACGACCGCGACCACCAGGATCAGCATTCCGCTCAGGTCCGTCAGACG
>JBILWD010000124.1:0-9988 GCA_044370095.1 Opitutaceae bacterium
GTAGCACTTGCGGGCGTGGCATTGCCCGCTGCTCGAGAGGAACAGGATGTAGTCGTGCGTGCTGGCGGTGAAGAGGTGCTCGACGAAGTCCTCCTCGTAGGTCTCGGCGCCGATCACGCCCTTGCCGCCGCGCCGCTGCGAGCGGTACTCGGCCGCGGGCGTGCGCTTGATGAAGCCGAGGTGGGAGACCGTGATCACGCAGCCCTCGTTCGGCACCACGTCCTCCATTCGGAACTCGCCGACCGCAGCCTCGATTGCGGTGCGCCGCGGCGAAGTGTACTTGGCCTTCATTTCCAGCAGCTCGAGCTTGATGAGGTCGAGCAGCTTGGCCTCCGACTCGAGGATGCCGCGCAGCTCCTCGATCAGCTTCATCAGCTCGAGGTACTCGGCCTCGATCTTGCCGCGCTCGAGGCCGGTCAGCTGGTAGAGCCGCAGCTCAAGGATGGCGTCCGTCTGGCGCTCCGAGAGCGGGTAGCGCGCCATCAGGCGTTCGCGCGCCTCTTCCCGGTTGGAGGACGCGCGGATGATGCGGACGAAGTCGTCGAGGTTGTCGAGGGCGATGATGTACCCCTCGAGGATGTGGGCGCGGTCCTCGGCCTCGCGGAGCCGGAAGCGGGTGCGCCGGGTGACCACCTCGCGGCGGTGCGCCAGGTAGCACTCGATCAGCTCCTTGATGTTCATCTGCTTCGGCCGCTTCTGGTCGAGCGCGAGCAAGATGACGCCGAAGGAGGACTCGAGGGCGGTCTTCTGGAAGAGCTGGTTGATGACGACCTTGGCCTGCTCGCCCCGCTTGAGCTCGATGACGATCCGGGTGTTCTCGTCCGACTCGTCGCGCAGGTCGCGGATGCCGTCGATCTCCTTCTCGGAGACCAGCTCGGCGATGCGGGTGACGAGGGTGGCCCGGTTGACGTTGTAGGGGATCTCGGTGATGACGACCTGCTCCATCCCTCCCTTGAGCTCCTCGGTGTGGGCCTTGCCGCGGGTGCGGACGATGCCCTTGCCGGTGCGCAGGTAGCTGAGGATGCCCTCGCGGCCGGAGATGATGCCGCCGGTGGGGAAGTCGGGGCCCTGGATGATCCCGCAGAGCTCGTCGACGGAGATGCCGGGCCGGTCGATGATGGCGCAGGCGGCGTCGATGATCTCGTCGAGGTTGTGGGGGGGGATGTTGGTCGTCATGCCCACCGCGATGCCGGTCGAGCCGTTCATCAGCAGGTTGGGGAGGGCGGCCGGGAGGACGGTGGGCTCGGTGGTGGACTCCTTGTAGTTGGGGACGAAGTCGACGGTCTCCTCCTCGATGTCGCGGAGCAGGTCCTCGGCGATTTCGCGGAGGCGGGCCTCGGTATAGCGGTACGCGGCGGGTGGATCGCCGTCGACGGAGCCGAAGTTACCCTGCGGGTCGATGAGCGGGTAGCGCATCACCCAGGGTTGGGCGAGGCGGACGAGGGTGTCGTAGACGGAGGAGTCGCCGTGGGGGTGGTAATTCTTGAGCACCTCGCCGACGACGCCGGCGCACTTGTCGAAGGCGCGGTTGTGGAGGAGGCCCTCGCGGAGCATCGCGTAGAGGATGCGCCGTTGCACCGGCTTGAGGCCGTCGCGGGCGTCCGGCAGGGCACGCGAGATGATGACCGACATCGAGTAATCGATGTAGGCCGTCTGCATGATGTCGGTGATGTTCGCGGAGGAGAGCTTTTCGGAGGGCTTGTCCATTCGGGAGGGGAGCTAAGCGCGAAGACGCGAAGGCGCGCCAAGGTTCGCGCAGGTGGCTTCAGGTCGGGCTGACTTCGGTCTGAAAGTCGAGGTTGAGGATTCGGTGGAGGCCCTCCTTGAGGAGGGGGACGTGGAAGTTGATCAGGAGGCCGAGTGGCAGGCGGAGCAGCCGGAGGTAGGTCGTGAGCTGGACCCGGTGGATCGGCTGGAGGGCCTCGACGGCCTTGAGCTCGATCAGCAACTCTCGGTCGACCAGCAGGTCGATCCGGTAGGCGCGGGGGATGGTGTGGTCGCGATAACGGATGGGGAGCAACTGCTCGCGTTCCACCGCGTGCCCGCGCGTCGAGAGCTCCAGCTGCAGGCAGTCGCGGTAGGCGCTCTCGAGCAGGCCGGGCCCGAGCGCCCGATGCACGGCCAAGGCGGAGTCGACCGCGGAGCGGGCGAGCGCCTCGATCTGACCGGGAACAACGACCTTCAGCATAACCTTGGCGAACCTTAGCGCTCCTTGGCGTCTTTGCGCTGCGCTCAGACGTCCAGGTACTGGACGTTGAGGGCGTTGTCCTCGATGAACTGGCGGCGGGGGGGCACCTCGTCGCCCATCAGCAGGGTGAACAGGGCGTCGGCCTTGGCCGCATCGGCGATGTCCACCTTCAGCAGGCGGCGCTTCTCCGGATCCATCGTCGTCTCGAACAGCTGCTTCGGGTTCATTTCACCGAGGCCCTTGTAGCGCTGGATGCTCAGGCCCTTGCGGCCGAGGGCGCGGATCTGGGCCACGATTTCCAACGCGCCGCGCAGGGGAGTGTGCGCCTCGGACTTCTGGCCGGCGTTCTCGGTCAACTGGTAGGCCGGGTTCGCGTCTGGCGTGAAGCGGGTCGCCCCGAGGCCCGCCTCGTCCAGCGCGCGGAGGAGCTTGGCCATCTCGGTGCTCTCGTAGACCTCGTGCAGCGTAACGCGCCGCGTCGGGACCGCCGGGCGGCGCTCGCCGCCGAAGGGGGGGGCGGATCCGCCCTCGTTCTGCTCGGTCAGGTCGGCGTTCAGGTTGTGCGCGGCGAGGAATGCCGCCCGGGCGTGCTCGTCCGCGAGGAACTGGTGGGACTCGCGGTTGCCCTCGCGGATGCGCGCCATGTAGCGGGGCAGGGCGTGGGTGGCCGGATCGCGCGCGTCGAGGTACTCGCCCAGCGGCGCGCCGTGGCGGGTGACCCCGCCGCCCAGCTTCTCGAGGGCGGCCAGCACCTCCACGATCCGGTCCACGGCCGCCGGCGTGAAGACGTGCCCGTCCCCGAGTCGGGTCAGGAGCACGTCCTCCGAGCCGAGCTCGAGCAAAATGCGGTTCAGCTGCTCGTCATTGTCGACGTACTGCTCCCGCTTCTTGCGCTTGATCTTATACAGGGGCGGCTGGGCGATGTAGACGAAGCCGCGGTCGATCAGCCCCTTCATCTGCCGATAGAGGAAGGTCAGCAGCAGGGTGCGGATGTGGGAGCCGTCCACGTCGGCGTCGGTCATGATGATGACCTTGTGGTATCGGGCCTTGTCGGCGTTGAACCCACCGACGGCCTCGTCGCCCTCGCCGATGCCGGTGCCGACGGCAGTGATCAGGGTGCGGATTTCCTCGTTGGAGAGCACCTTGTCGAGGCGGGCCTTCTCCGTGTTGATGAGTTTGCCGCGCAGCGGCAAAATGGCTTGGAAACGGCGGTCGCGGCCCTGCTTGGCGGAGCCGCCGGCGGAGTCGCCCTCGACGATGTAGAGTTCGGTCTGCGCCGGGTCCCGTTCCGAGCAGTCGGCGAGCTTGCCGGGGAGACCGCCGCCGGAGAGGGCGCCCTTGCGGACGGTCTCGCGGGCCTTGCGCGCGGCTTCGCGGGCGCGGGCGGCGTTGAGGGCCTTGTCGATGATCCGCTTGGCCATCGGCGGGTTGGTCTCAAAACCCATCATCAACCCCTCGTAACAGGTCGAGCCGACGATGCTCTCCACCTCGGGCGAGAGCAGTTTCACCTTGGTCTGGGACTCGAACTTCGGGTCGCTGTGCTTGATCGAGATCACCGCCGCCAGGCCCTCGCGCACGTCGTCGCCCGTGATCTGCGGATCCTTGTCCTTCAGCAGATTGTTCGACTTCGCGAACTGGTTGATCGCGCGGGTCAGCGCGCTGCGGAAGCCGGAGAGGTGCGTGCCGCCGTCCGGGTTATGGATCGTGTTGGTGTAGCAGAGGACCTGGTCGCTGTAGGTGTCGTTGTACTGGAAGACCACCTCGACGTGGACCTCGGCGTCCTTCTCGTCGAGCCGCACGCGCTGCTCGCGGCGGATCGCAAATGGCTTGGGGTGCAGGGGCGCCTTGCCCTGGTTGAGCTGGCGCACGAACTCCTCGACGCCGTCCTTGTACAGGTAGGTCTCCGGCTTCGGGTCGGCCGGCCGCTCATCGGTGAAGACGATCTCGAGGCCGGAGTTGAGGAAGGCCAGTTCGCGCAGGCGCTGGGCGATCCGCGGGGTCTGGAAGACGGTCGTCTCGCGGAAGATCTCCGCGTCGGGCTTGAAGGTGATCAGCGTGCCCGTGCCCTTGGCCTTCCCGATGACGTCCAGCTTCTTCACCGTCCGCCCGCGCTCGAACTTCATGTGGTGGACTTGTCCGCCGCGCGACACCTCCACCTCGAACCATTCGGAGACGGCGTTCACGCACTTCGCGCCGACGCCGTGGGTGCCCCCCGAGAACTTGTAGCCGCCTTGGCCGTACTTACCGCCGGAGTGCAGCGTCGTGAGCACCATCTCGACGCCTGGAATCTTGTACTGCGGGTGGATGTCCACCGGGATGCCGCGGCCGTTGTCGCGGATGCTGATCGAGCCATCCACGTGGATCGTCACCTCGATGCGGGTGCAATGGCCGGCCAAGTGTTCGTCCACCGAGTTGTCGAGCACCTCGGAGACGCAGTGGTGCAGCGCGCGCTCGTCGGTGCCGCCGATGTACATCCCGGGCTTCTTGCGGACGGCTTCCAGGCCCTCGAGTTTGCCGAGTTTGGAGGCGTCGTAGGCATCGCCGGCGGGGGTGTCCGGAACGGGGCTGGCGGCGGGCTGGTCGGTCATCGTGGGTGGCGCAAAGGGTTAATAGGAAAATCTCGGCGCGGGCGGCGCAGGAGGCGAGGGTTTTCTCGGGGAAAAAGGGGGTCGCGAAGGCCTTTCCTGTCGCTTTTACGGGGTTAGGGCGGCCGAGCCCCTACAGGGGTAGCCATGGGCGCTCCGGACCCGCCTGCGCCCGCCTCCCGCCCCGCCCCGGCGCCCCACCCTCCGGCGGGAGACAAGCGTTGACCCGCTCCGGCGCGCGTCCCACGGTCCCGGGCAATGCTTTCCCCCGTGTTGCAGGCCCTGTTGGTGCTTCAGGATCGCGACCTGCACCAACGGTCGCTCGCCGCCCAGCTCCGGGCCGTGCCCGAGGATCAGGCCCGCGTCGAGCGCCAGGTCGCCGCGGAGAAGGCGGCCATCGAGGTTGCTCGCGGGGAACTCAAGGAGCTCGAATCACGCAAGAAGTTGCTAGAGATAGAGATCGGAGCTTCGGAGGGCAAGGTGGCGCAGTACCGGACCCAGCAGCTTTCGATCCGTAAGAACGACGAGTATCAGGCGATGGGACAGCAGATTGCGGCGACGCAGGAGGCGATCGGACGCCTCGAGGAGCAGGAACTGGGCGTGATGTTCGCCATCGACGAGGCGCGGAAGCGCTTCGAGGCGGCGGCAGCAGTGCTACAGGCTAACATTGCCGGCCACGAATCCCGGCTGGCGGTGCTCCGGCAACGGGCGGCGGCGTTGACCACCGAACTGCGCGGCGCCGAGGAGACCGTGGCGGCCGCCCGGGCGGGGGTGGAGCCGCTGCGGTTGCGCGCTTATGACCGCGTGGCGGCGCGTCAGATGCCGGTCGTCGTTGCCATCCACGGCGGCAAGTGCGGGGGCTGCCACCTCAAGGTTTCCAGCGAGGTGGAGTCCGCCGCGCGCGCCAAGACACCCGACCCGCTTGCGCCGCTCCCGGCCTGCGACCAGTGCGGGCGGATCGTGCACTGGGAAAGCTAACCGGGCCGCGCCGTCGGCGCCCGGGACGTTTTCGGCGTGCCTCCGCGGCGGCGCGCGGCCCAGATGACGGAATGTTGCCCCGCCCCCCTCTGCCCCTCCGCCGCTCGTTCCTGGCGCTGACCGGCCTGCTGCTGGCCCTGGCTCCGCTCCTTCCCGCCGCCGCCCCGGAAGGTCCGCCGCGGGTGCTGGTCGTGACCGTCACCACGGGGTTCCGACACTCTTGCATCCCGCTGTCGGAACAGATTCTGGAGCGGATGGCCCGTGAGGACGGGCGCTTCGCGGTCGACTTCGTGCGGCAGCCGGAGGGGATGCCGCGTTCTCCTTCCCGCCCTCGCCCCGGAGCGAAAGGGGAGGCGGATCCGGCGCACCAGGAGGCGCTGCGGCGCTTCGCCGACGAGGAGCGCACTTACCGCGAGACCTGGATGCCGCGCGTCGCGGAGGCCCTCCGCCCGCTGCACCCCACCAACCTCGCGCGGTACGACGCCGTGCTCTTCGCCAGCACCACCGGGGACCTGCCCCTGCCGGACAAACAGGGCTTCATCGACTGGATTGCGTCCGGGCGCGCGTTCATCGGGGTGCACGCCGCGACGGACACTTTTCACGGGTTCCGGCCCTTCATCGAGATGATCGGCGGGGAGTTCGCGCGCCACGGCCCGCAGGTGCCGGTCGAGGGGCTCAACGACGATCCCAAGCACCCGGCCGGGCGCCCGTTGCCCGCCCGCTGGCCGGTGTTCGACGAGATCTACCAGTTCAAGTCCCACACGCCGGAGCGCGTGCATAGCCTCCTTCGGCTGGACCGGCTGATGCTCACGGCGGAGGACGTCAAGGCGGGCCGGGCGACGCCGGGGCATTACCCGCTGGCTTGGGCGCGCCGCCACGGCGAGGGCCGGGTCTTCTACACGGCCTTGGGGCACCGGGAGGATCTCTGGGATCCCGGTCGCGAGGAGAAGGGCGGGCGCCGCAACCCGCCCGAGGCCGCGCAGCTTTTCCAGGAACACCTGCGCGGGGGTATCCTTTGGGCCCTTGGTCTCGAACCGGGCCGGCCGTAGCCGGCAAGTCCGCGCGCGAAGGGCCGGTCAGGCGGGCTCGCGGCGGAAGGCGGCGGGGTCCTCGAGCCGGAGCCCGGGCACCTGGCGAAACTCAGCCGGATTGAGCGTGACCAGCCCGTAATTCAGCTGCAGGGCGGTCGCGGCGATCTGCAGGTCGTGCGGGCCGATCCTCCGGCCGAGGCGCTCGAGTTCCGCCCACAGGCCCGCGTGGCGGCGGGCGACCGGCAGATCGAAGTCGATCAGGTCCAATTCCGCCAACACGGCCTCTACGAAGGCGCCGCGCTCCCGTCGCCGTGGGCCCGGCTCCGCCCGCTCGACCCCGTGCAGCAGTTCCGAGGCCGTGATCGCGGCCAGCGCGAAGGGTTCCTCCGCGTGCGCGGCGAAGAGCCGGGGCAGGTCCAATCGCGCCCGTTCCGCCGCGATCAGCACCGACGTGTCGAGGATCAATCCCATTGCAGCGGCGGAATCGGGAGCAGGGCAGCCCGGGCGTCAGCGAGGTCCCGGGCCATCGCCTCGGCCTCGGCCGGGCTCAGCCGCGGGAGCCGGGGCCAGAGCGCCGCCAGTTCCCGGCCGGTGCGGAGCGCACGCGCCGGAACCACCCGCGCCATCGGCCGGCCACCCTTCAGCAGGAGGGCGCTCTCCCCCCGGAAATGCACCCGGTTGATCAGGTCCGAAAAGTTACGCGCGGCTTCCGTCACGGAGAGGGTCCTCATCGCGCCACCTTGAGTCTGATAATCGGATAAAGCAACGCAAGACTCAGATAGAAAGTATTCTGGCAATTTAAACGTATTCGGAATCAGGCGGGGTTTATGGCCGCTCCACCTCCGCCTGCCAGTGCCGCGAGGCCCCGATTCCAGGGCTTTCGGCGGGCGCTTTCCAGGGTCAGCCCGCCCCCCCGCTCCGGCCCCGTCCGGCTCAGGCCAGAATCCCCTTCACGACGTGCCCGTGCACGTCGGTGAGGCGGTAGCGGCGGCCCTGGAACTTGTAGGTCAGCTGCTCGTGGTCGACGCCGCAGAGGTGCAGCAGCGTCGCGTGCAGGTCGTGGATGTGCACCGGATCGCGGACGACGTTGTAGCCGTACTCGTCGGTCTCGCCGTGGGTGATGCCGGCCTTCACGCCGCCGCCGGCGAGCCAAACGGAGAAGCAGCGCGGGTGGTGGTCGCGGCCGAAGTTGGTCGCCGTCATCGGGCCCTGGCAGTAGTTGGTCCGCCCGAATTCGCCGCCCCAGATCACGAGCGTGTCGTCCAGCATCCCGCGCTGCTTCAGGTCGGCGATGAGGGCCGCGCTGGGCTGGTCGGTCTGGAGGCACTCGCGGCGGATCCCGCCGGGCAGGCCGGCGTGGTGGTCCCAATCCTGATGGTACAACTGGATGAAGCGCACCCCGCGCTCGGCGAGGCGTCGGGCGAGGAGGCAGTTGGCGGCGAAGGTGCCCGGCGTCCGCGCGTCCGGACCGTAGGCGTCGACCACCGCATCGGGTTCGCCGCGCAGGTCGGTGACCTCGGGGACGCTGCTCTGCATCCGGAAGGCGAGCTCGTAGTTGGCGATGCGGGCGCCGATCTCGGCGTCCGGGGTGCCAGCAAATTGGTGTTCGTGGAGCTCGCGCAGGCGGTCAAGGGCGAGGCGGCGGTTGGCGGGGGAGACGCCGGCGGGGTTGCCCAGGTAAAGGACGGGGTCGCCGCCGGAGCGGAAGCGCACCCCCTGGTGCTTGGCCGGCAGGAAGCCGGAGCCCCAGAGATGCGACATCAGCGGCTGGCCCTTCTTGTCTTTGGTGAGGAGGACGACGAAGGACGGCAGGTTGTCGTTGGTGCTGCCGAGGCCGTAGTCGAGCCAGGCGCCGAAGCTGGGCCGGCCGGGGATCTGCGCGCCGGTCTGCATGAAGGTCACGCCGGGCCCGTGGTTGATCGCCTCCGTGTGCAGGGAGCGGATCACGCACAGCTCATCCGCGACCTTGGCGGTGTAGGGCAGCAGTTCGCTGAACGCGTTGCCGCTGCGGCCGTGGCGCTGGAACGCGAAGGGCGAGCCGGCGATCGGGATCGAGCTCTGGTTGCCCGACATCCCGGTGAGGCGCTGGCCACCGCGGACGGAGTCGGGCAACTGTTCCCCGTGGCGCTGGTTGAGGAGCGGCTTGGCGTCGAACAGGTCGAGCTGCGAGGGGCCGCCGGACTGGAACAGGTAGATGATGCGCTTGGCCTTCGGGGCGAAGTGCGGTCCGCCTCCCGGCGTCGCGCCGGCCGCGGTCGCCGCGCCCGCGGGGCGCGCGAGGAGTTGCGCGAGGGCGAGGCCGCCGAGACCCAGGCCGAGGCGGTTGAGGCATTCGCGGCGACTCAGCCGGAGCCAGGGCTCGGGCCCGGTGCAGAGGGAAAGGGGATCAGGGAGGCTCATCGTTTCTGCACGAACAGGTCGTGGTTCATCAGGGTGTTCACCAGCGTGGCCGCGGCAGCGAGGGCCACGGGCGGCAACGCGGGATCGGCCGGGCGCGAGCCGTGGGTCAGGTAACAATCGGCGTCGCCCGGCTCCCGGGCATAGTGTGCCAACTGCTCGTGGTGCAGGCGGAGCAAAATCCCCGCCTCGGCGGCGTCCGGTTCGCGACCGAGCACGCGGCGGAAGGCGAGGGCGGGCAGCGCGTCGGGGCGGCCCGCCGTCTCGCGCAGGAGGTTTTCCGCGAGGCCGCGCGCGGCCTCCACGAACTGGGTGCCGTTGAGGAGGACGAAGGTGTGCAGCGCGGTGTTGGTGGTGTCACGGCGCGCGACGCACACCACGCGCTTCGGGACGTCGAAGGCCTCCAGCACCGGCGCGGGACCGTTGCGCCGCCAGAACGTGTAGAGGCTGCGCCGGAAGAGTTCGTCTCCCTTCCCGGCCGGCGCCGGCTTGAACGACTCCGGCAGGTCGTAGGGGTGCACCGGCGGGCCACCGAGGCGCTCGACCAGGAGGCCGCTCACGGCGAGGGCCTGATCGCGGATCATTTCGGCCGGCAGCCGGTGTCCCGGGCCCCGCGCGAGGAACGTGTTCTCCGGGTCGTCGGCCGTGAGCGCGGGGGGCGCGGCGCTGCGCTGGCGGTACGTGTGCGAGAGGACGATCGTGCGCAGCAACGCCTTCACGTCCCAGCCGCCGCGGACGAACTCGGTGGCGAGCCAGTCGAGCAACTCCGGGTGCAGCGGGCGCTCGCCCTGCAGGCCGAAGTCTTCCGC
>JBILWD010000384.1:0-3232 GCA_044370095.1 Opitutaceae bacterium
ACTGGCTCGCCGTCTCCGGCCGCAGATGCCGCGTGCAGAACTGCACCAGCTGGAGGTTGTCCTTGAAGAACTGCGGCAGGTAGAAGTTCTTCCGCCCGTCGTGGCTCTGCTGGTCGAAGTCCATCGCCCGGATCCGCAGCTGTGCCTCCTCAAAGTCCGGCGTCACCACGAACACGAAGTTGTACGAGCGCATGTCGCCCAGCAGGCGGACGAAGCAGCGCTCGTTGAACTTCACCAGCTCCTTGGCCACCCGGATCGGCTTCAACTCCCGCCGCCGCCCCAGCCAGTCGCGGATGTAGATGTCCCCCGGGATGCCCGCCACGTGTTCCTCCACCAGCGTATCCCCGTGCGTGAGAAAACTCAGGCGGTTGGGCGAGAGCAGGTGCTCCAGCTCGAGGCCGTAGACGCGCGAGGCGTCCGCCCGCTTCACGTAGAAGTAGTCCTGGTTGTCGTTGTAGGCGTTGACGATCCGGATGCGGAAGGGCGTGGAGTTACCGAAGGTGCAGAAGTCCACCCGGTCCACGTACAGGTGGCGCACGACGGAGAGGTCGCCGTCCACCTTGAGGGCGGCGTAGACCTCCTTGAGGCCTTCGTTGAGGGCGGCCATTTCGCCCGGGTCGTAGATGACGGTGTCCCAGAGCGTGGGCTGGCCCTGTTCGTCGACGAGGGGGATCACCTCGTGGAAGGCGCGGAGCCGGGCGTAGGTGACGGGCAGCTCGCGCTCGCGGCGGTAGCGGCGGAGGTAGTCGCGCAGCTCTTCCCGGATGGGGAAGCTGGGCTTCCGCCGGGTGGGCTGGGGGGCGACGGGCGCGGCCTCGGGCATCCGGGCAGCGTGGACCGCTCGCTCCTCGGACGCACGCCGGAACCTACCGGCTGCGCACGGCGGGAAAGGGTTGCCTCCGCCGCGCGCCCGCGGGCACGGTTCGGATTCGCCGCCCGTGCTGTCCCGCCCCGCTCCCGCCCCCCGTTTTTTCCCGCGCGGTCTGCGCGGGCTGGGTGCGGCGCTGCTCAGCCTCGTCGCCGCGGGTGCGGCCCCGGACTTCGAGCGCGAAGTCCAACCGCTGCTCGCTGCCCATTGCCTGAAATGCCACGGACCCGAAAAGCAGAAGGGCGGCTACCGGGTCGACGTGAAGGCCATCGCCCTCACCGGCGGCGAGGGCTCCGCACCGAACCTCCTCCCGGGTAACGCCGCCGGCAGCCCCCTCTTCCGCTACGTGAGCGGTGCTGACCCCGACCTGCGGATGCCGCCCGCCGGCGAACCCTCGCTCGCTCCCGCCGAGGTCGCCCTCCTGCGGACGTGGATCGACGCCGGCGCGCCTTGGCCCGACCACGCCAGTGCCACCCTCGCTGACCCGCTCGACTGGTGGTCGTTGAAGCCCGTCGCGCGTGTCACCCCGCCGCCCGGGGCCCCGCACCCGGTCGACGCGTTCATCCGCGCCCGGTTGGCCACGGCGGGCCTGCGCCCGGCCGCCCCCGCCGACCCGCGCACGCTGATTCGCCGCCTGTCCTTTGACCTCACCGGCCTCCCGCCGTCGCCCGAGGAAATCGCCGCCTTCGTGGCGGATCCCGCCCCGGACGCCTACGCGCGCCTCGTGGACCGGTTGCTCGCGTCCCCGCGCCACGGCGAACGCTGGGCGCGCCACTGGCTCGACGTCGTGCACTACGGGGACACGCACGGCTACGACAAGGACAAGCCCCGGCCCAACGCGTGGCCGTACCGCGACTACGTCATCCGCGCCTTCAACACGGACAAGCCCTACGCGCGGTTTGTGCAGGAGCAGATTGCGGGGGACGTGCTCTTCCCCGACTCGCCCGAGGCCGTCGAGGCGCTCGGGTTCATTGCCGCCGGCCCGTGGGACTTCATTGGCCACGCCGAGGTCCCGGAGACGAAGATCGACGGCAAGCTGGCCCGCCACCTCGACCGCGACAACATGGTCGCCAACGCGATCGGCACCTTCGCGAGTGCCACGGTGCACTGCGCCCAGTGCCACCAGCACAAGTTCGATCCGATTCCCCAAGAGGACTACTACCGCCTGCAGGCCGTGTTCGCCGCGCTCGACCGCACGGACCGCCCCTACCACCGCGACCCCGCCGTCCACGCGCGCGCCCGCCGCTTGGAAGCCGAACGGGCGGAGAACGTGGCCGCCCTTGTCGCCCTCGAGGCGCCCTGGCGCGCCGCCGCCGGGCCCGCGCTCGCCGCCCTCGATCGCTCCCTCACCGAGGCGTCCGTGCGCACGCCTAATGTCCGCCGCGGCTACCACAGCGCCACCGCCGCCGCGGCTGATACCGTGAAGTGGGTGCAGGTCGATCTTGGCGCGTCGGTCGAGATCGACCGCATCTGGCTTCTGCCCGCGAGCGACCCCTTCCACGGCATCGGGGACGGCTTCGGGTTTCCCGTCCGCTTTAAGGTCGAGGTCAGCGATGACCCGGAGTTCCGCACCGGCGTGAAGCTCGCCTGGATCCGCTACGACGTCACGTTCATGGCCGACTTCCCCAATCCTGGCCTCACGCCTTTCTCCACCGGCGGCGGCAAGGACGACGGCTTGGCCGGCCGATACGTGCGCGTGACCGCCACGCGCCTCGCGCCGCGGAAGGACGACTACATCTTCGCCCTCGCCGAACTGAAGGTGACCGATCGCGCGGGCAACAACGTCGCCCTCGGGAAGCCAGTCACGGCAGTCGATTCCATCGAGTCCGGCGAGCGGTGGGCCAAAGCGAACCTCACGGACGGGCTGGCGCCGTCCGGCCCGGGCGGGGAGGAGAAAGCGGCGCTGGCGGCGCGGCGCGAGGAATTGCTGCTGGCTGCGGCTGATGCGGCGGGGCGCGAACGGCGCGCCGCGCTGCTCGCGGAGGCGGAGCGGTTGGCGGCGGAGGTCGCCGCGTTGCCCAAGCCGGACCTCGTCTACGCCGGCGGTATCCACCGCGGTACCGGGACCTTCACCGGTACTGGCGCCTCCGGCGGGAAGCCCCGGCCGATCCATCTCCTCGCTCGTGGGCAAGTCACGCATCCGGGCCGACTCGTCGTCCCCGGCGCCCTCTCGGCGCTGACGTTCACTCCGGCCATCTTCGATCTGCCGGCCGACGCGCCCGAGGGGGAACGCCGCGCGGCGCTCGCGCGCTGGCTGACGGATCCGCGGCACCCGCTGACGTGGCGGAGCATCGTCAACCGGGTCTGGCAGTATCATTTCGGGCGCGGGCTCGTGGAGACACCGGACGATTTCGGGCGCAACGG
>JBILWD010000125.1:0-9985 GCA_044370095.1 Opitutaceae bacterium
CTCATCCGGGCCCAGCTGATGTACCCGAACGGGACCGTGCTTAGCGCCCAGATGTACAACACGATGTTCACGATGCACGGGACGACGATGATCTTCCTGGCCGTGATGCCGCTCTCGGCGGCCTTCTTTAATTACATTATGCCCCTTCAGATCGGGGCGCGCGACGTCGCCTTCCCGCGGCTCAACGCCTTCTCGCTCTGGACCTTCGTCGCCGGCGCCATCGTCCTCAACATCGGTTGGGTCGGGCCCATCTTCGGGGTCGAAGGCCACAATGCGCCCGACGCCGGCTGGTACGGCTACTCGCCGCTCACTTCGAGGCAGTTCTCGCCCGGCCACTCGGTCGACTACTGGGTGATGGGCCTCCAGCTCCTCGGTGTCGCCTCGATTGCGGCCTCCCTGAACTTTATCGTCACGATCATCAATATGCGGGCCCCCGGAATGACGATGATGCGCCTCCCGGTCTTCACCTGGATGACGCTGATCACCGCCTTCCTGATCGTTCTCTCGTTCCCCGCGATCACCATCGCGCTGGTGGAGCTGATGATGGACCGTAATTTCGGGACGGTCTTCTTCGAGGTGTCCGGCGGCGGTATGCCGATCCTCTGGCAGCACTTGTTCTGGGTCTTCGGTCACCCTGAGGTGTACATCCTGATTCTGCCCGCGATGGGCATCATCTCGGAGATCCTGCCCACGTTCTCCCGCAAGCCGCTCTTCGGCTATCCGATCGTGGTCTTCTCGGGCGCCTGCATCGGCTTCCTCGGCTTCGCGGTGTGGAGCCACCATATGTTCACCACCGGGATGGGTACGGTCGCCACGGCGGCCTTCGCCCTCGCGACGATGGCGATCGCGGTCCCGACCGGCGTGAAGATCTTCAACTGGATCGGCACGATGTGGGGTGGTCGCCTGATGATGCGCACCCCGATGATGTTCGCCCTCGGGTTCGTCTGGATGTTTATGATCGGCGGCTTCTCGGGCGTGATGCACTCGGCGGCCCCCGCTGACACCCAGCAGAACGATTCCTACTTCGTTATCGCCCACTTCCATTACGTGCTGATCGGCGGTTCGATCTTCGCCCTGCTGGCGGGCATCCATTACTGGTTCCCCCTGATGTTTGGCCGCAAGGTCAGCGAGTTTTGGGGCAAGCTCTCCTTCTGGATCATCTTCGTCGGCTTTAACGTCACCTTCTTCCCGATGCACTTCCTCGGGCTGAACGGGATGCCCCGCCGCACGTTCACCTACGACCCGAACTTGGGCTGGAACACCGCCAACTACATCGCCTCGATCGGTGCCTTTGTCCTCGGGATCGGCATCGCGGTCTATTTCGCGGTGATGATCTACACCTACTACAAGGGCGAGAAGGTCGGCCGCGACCCCTGGGATGGCCGCACGCTCGAGTGGTCCCTCCCCAACCCGCCCCCCGAGTACAACTTCCGCGTCATCCCCACGGTCCACGACCGCGACGCCTTCTGGTACGAGAAGAATAACCGCGAGCAGATTGCGGCCGAACGCGCCGTCGCCGAGAAGGCCGAGGAGGCCCACGGCGGCATCCATATGCCCTTCAACTCGATCTGGCCCTTCGTCGCCAGCTTCGGGCTCCTCATCGTTGGCATCGGCTCCACCGCCTTCGAGGCCAAGTGGGACGTGCCGGGCATCCACTGGAAGCTAGGCCTGACGCTCCTCGGCGGCCTCGTGACCCTGATTGGCATCTATTTCTGGTCGCTGGAGGGCAACGAAGGTTACCACCTACACCTCGACAAGGACGGCAAGCCCGTGAAGGGCCACGGCGACGACCACGGCCACGCCAAGCACTGACCCTCGCCCGCCCCCCACCTATGAGCAGCCACGCGGCCTCCGCTTCGATCGATCACCACCACGACCCGTCCACGTCGACGGGCATTCCGAACAAGAAGCTGCTCATGTGGGCGTTTCTGGCTTCGGACTGTATGTTCTTCGGGGTCCTGATCGCCACCCACCTCGTCTACCGCCTCCACCCGCCCGCGGGCGGCCTGGACCCGAAGGCCGTCTTCAGCGTCGAACTGACGTCCTTCTCTACCTTCATCCTCCTGATGTCCTCGCTGATGATGGCCTTGGCCGTCACGGCGATTCAGAAGGGCAACGTGCGGAGCTGCCGGTGGTCGCTGCTGACGACGATCTTCTTCGGGATGATCTTCCTCGGGTGCCAGGTGTACGAGTTCCAGCACTTCGTGGTGGACAAGAAGATGACGCTCTCGAACAGCCTGCTCGGGACCACCTTTTACACCCTCACCGGTACCCACGGCTGCCACGTCGCGATCGGGGTGCTTTGGCTCACCCTAATGTACGTGCGCTCCTTTAAGCCCGGCGCGGGCTCGGCCCAACGGACCTGGCTCTCGCACCAGCTGTTACACGCCCTTGCCCTGATTGCCTTCCTCGGCCTCTGCCTGAAGGTCACGCTCGGCCTAGTCCACGCGATCCAAGTGGAGCCCTCCCTCGGCGCCGCGATGGGGCATTTCGTGAAGGCTGAGTTCCTCGCAATGGCGGGCGCCTTGGCCACCCTGGGGGCCTGCGTCTGGTTCGCCCGTCCCCGTGGTCCCGTCGCCTTTGGCGAGGCCAACGCGATCGATGTCGAGTCGATGGGCCTCTACTGGCACTTCGTCGATATCGTCTGGATCGTGATCTTCACCGCCGTCTACCTGCTCGAATACCTCTGATCTCCCATGAGCGCCCCTTCCCACTCCGCCGCCGGCCACGCGGCTGACCACGGCCACGACGAGAGCAAGTTCCAGATTTACGTCCAGATCGCGATGCTCCTCGCGGTCATCACGGGCGTCGAGATTGTCGCGGTGTTCCTGCCCTTCCCAAAATGGGTGCTCATCACCTCTCTGGTGGTCCTCTCGCTGGTGAAGTTCCTGTTCGTCATCTTCTACTTTATGCACCTGAGGTGGGATAAGCCCTTCTGCACGATCCTGTTCTTCATCGGGCTGGTGCTGGCCTCGGGTACGGTCTGGGCCCTGCTCGCCCTCTTCTCGGCCGAGGCGAGCCTGCCGCTGCCGACCTCCTGAACGGGAACGTCCTCCTTCCCACCCGGTTCCGCCGCCGTGCGGGACCGGGTTTTTTTGCGCCCTGTTCAATCCGAGTTGCGGCCCGCGGGTTTCAGCACGTCTTTCCCCACCCTTTCCCCGTGCACCTTCCGCCCGCCTCCCTCCCGGCTCGCCGGATCCGCCTATGATCGACTGGCGCCATTGGCACAATGAACCCTGGCTCATCGGGGGTCTCGTGGTCGCCGGCTGGCTCTGGGCCGTGCTGGCGGGCCCGTTCCGCGCCCGCCTAGCCCCGGGGACGCCCTGGCCCCTCGGACAAGCCCTCCAGTTCTATTCCGGGCTGCTTTTCTTCTATCTGGCCGTGGGCTCCCCGCTGGACCAAGTGGCCGAGCGCTACCTGTTCAGCGCCCATATGCTGCAGCACCAGCTGATGATCTATCCCGCAGCCATCCTCTTCCTGCGGGGGCTGCCTTTTTGGATGATCGACCCGGTACTCGGGGCCCGCGGGCTTCACCCGCTACTGAGGTTGGTGACCCATCCGTTGATCGCGGGCTCGACCTATACGATCGTGGTGGGCGCCTGGCACGCGCCAATGCTCTACGACTGGGCGCTGCAGGACCGTTTGGTGCACATCATCGAGCACCTGATGTTCTTCGGGGCGGCGATCCTGTACTGGTGGCCACTGTTCAGCCCCTCCCGGGTGCTACCGCCGCGGCGCCCCGGGGTCCAGATGGTCTATCTGTTGGGGGTCCTCATCGCGATGACCCCGGTGTTCGCCTACGTCACCTTCAGCCACGACGTCCTCTATCCGACGTACGAGTATGCTCCCCGCCTGTTCCCGAACTTCTCGGCGGCGGATGACCAGTTGCTGGCCGGGGTGATGATGAAGCTCGTGGGCGTCTTTGGTGCGGTGGCTGCCCTCGCCGTGGCCTTTTTCGGCTGGTACCGGGAACGGCGTTAGGCGGCGCCCCGGCACGGGCGCAGGCGCCGCTCAGGCCGGCGGCAGCAGGTCGTCCAGCGAGTCGCTCTCGGTATTGATATCCGCGAACAGCCAGGACGACAGGTAGCGCTCGCTGCTGGAGGGGATGATGGCCACGATCTGCTTGCCCTTATTCTCCGGCCGGCGGGCGAGCTGCAGGGCCGCCCAGGCGATTGCCCCGGACGAGATGCCCACGGGAATGCCGTCCAGCTGGTTGATCTGCTTCGAGACGGGGCCGGAATCGGTCTCCTTCACCCGGATCACCTCATCGTAGATCTTGGCGTTGAGCACGCCGGGCACGAAGCCGGCGCCGATGCCTTGCAGCTTGTGGGGGCCCGGCGTACCGCCGGAGAGTACCGGGGAAGCATCGGGCTCCACCGCGATGATCTTCACCGAGGGCTTCCGCGCCTTGAGCACCTCGCCGATGCCCGTGATGGTGCCGCCGGTGCCGACTCCGGCCACCACGATGTCCACCTTGCCGTCGGTATCGCGCCAGATCTCCTCGGCAGTGGTGCGGCGGTGCACGGCCGGGTTAGCCGGATTGTTAAACTGCTGGAGAATGACGGAATTCGGGATCCGAGCGGCGAGCTCCTCCGCTTTGGCGATGGCGCCCTTCATCCCCTTCGGCCCTTCGGTCAGCACCAGCCGCGCGCCCAGAATCTTGAGCAGCTTGCGCCGCTCCATACTCATCGTCTCGGGCATCGTCAGGATCAGCTTCAGTCCCTTGGCCGCGGCGACGAACGCGAGGGCGATGCCCGTGTTGCCCGAGGTCGGCTCGATCAGGACGGTCTGGGCGTTGATCTTCCCGCTCTGCAGGGCATCTTCGATCATCGAGACGCCGATGCGGTCCTTAACGCTCGAGAGCGGGTTAAAGAACTCGAGCTTCAACAGGATCTCGGCGCCGGCCTCGTGCGCCGCCGCAGTGCGGTTCAGGCGGACCAAGGGCGTGTTGCCGATCGTGGCGGTGATATCGGAGTAGATTTTGGCCATAGGGGGACGGGAACACCCGAAGGACACCACCGCGCCCCGGCGCGTGTCAAAGCTTGTGCGACTGGACCGTCCGGCCGGATTTTCGCCATCCGCCGGGGTTTTCGACTCGGCCCCCAGCGCGTGCGCTGCCAGCTTGCGGGCCGTATGACGCTGGAAATCGCCCTCGTCTTGGCGCTCGTCGTGATCGCCATGGCCGGCTTCGTGTGGGAGAAATTCCCGCCCGATGTCGTGGCGCTCGGCGTGCTCGTGGTGATCGCGGTCTCCGGGTTGGTGCCGGTGGCGGACGTCTTCGCGGTGTTCGCGAACCCGGCCCCCCTCACGGTCGCGGCCCTGTTCGTCCTCTGTGCCGCCCTGTTGCGGTGCGGCGCCCTCGATTACCTGTCCGGCAGCCTCGAACGGGTCCAAGGGCTGCCCTATCCGCTGGTGATCTTCCTGCTGGTGCTGCTGGTGGCCTTCGTCTCGGCCTGGATCAATAACACCCCCGTAGTGGTCGTCTTTGTGCCGGTGGCCATCAGCATTGCTCGGCGGATGCGCCTCCCGGTGTCGAAGTTCCTGATCCCGGTCTCGTTCGCCGCGGTCCTCGGCGGGAATTGCACCCTGATCGGCACCAGCACCAACTTGGTGGCGAATGGGATTCTGGTGGAGCGAGACCTGCCCGGGCTCGGGATGTTCGAACTCGCTGCGGTGGGGGTGCCGGCGGCCCTCCTCGGAGCCCTCTATCTTGGGCTGGCGGGCCGACGGCTGCTGCCGAACCGGGAGCCGCTCACCGCCACGCTGAGCGAGGACGAACGCCGGGAATACTTCACCGAGGCCTACGTGCCCCCCGGCTCCCCCCTGAACGGCAAGAGCCTGCGCGCCGCCGGCCTCACCCGCGCCCGGGGCTTCCGGGTGATTGAGGTCGTGCGCGACGGGGTGGGCATCGACCTCGACCCCGAGCGCACGCCGCTGGAGGAAGGCGACCGAATGGTGCTGGCCTGCCTCCCCTCCGGCATCGCCCAAGTCCGCTCGATGCCCGGCTTCGACTTCACCGCCGAGGCGGGACTGGAGCAGATCGCCACCCACGAGGGCGTGGTGGTCGAGGGCGCCATCGCCCCCCATTCCGAGATTATCGGCCAAAGCATCAGTGAACTGAACTTTCGCCAGCGCTTCCGCGTCATCGTCCTCGCCATCCACCGCGGCGGCGAGAACGTCCGCGACAAGCTCGAGACGATCCCGCTCCAAATGGGGGATATCCTCCTGATGATGGGCACCGAGCAGGCGGTGAACGCGCTCCGGCGCGGGGACGACATCATCCTCTTCGATCGTCCGCCGCTCCCCTCCGTCTCCCGCCACGGCCGGATTCCCCTCGTACTGGCCACGATCGGCGGCGTCATCGCGCTCGAGACGCTCGGGCTGGTGCCCATCCACCTCGGCGCCCTCGCCGGGGCCCTCGTGATGTGCCTCACCGGCTGCATCAAGCCCAAGGAGGCCTACGAGGCGATCGAGTGGCCCCTGCTGGTGATGATCTTCGGGATGCTCGCGCTCGGGGTGGCGATGCAGCAGACCGGCGCCGCCGACTGGCTCGCCCGGAACGTCGTCTCCGGAGTCGGCCACGTGGTCTCCGGCCCCCACAAACCAATGGTGATGCTGGCCACCCTCTACGTCCTGACGCTGCTCCTGACGGAGATCCTCTCCAACAATGCGGTCGCCGCCCTGATGGTGCCCATCGCCATCGGGGTCGCCGGGGAGGCAGGCCTTGATAGTCGGCCCTTCATTATCGGGGTCACGATCGCCGCCAGCGCCGCCTTCGCCACCCCCATCGGTTACCAGACGAATACCTACATTTACGGGATCGGCGGCTATCGCTTCCGCGACTTCGTCCGCATCGGGGTCCCCCTCAATCTGCTCTGCCTGATCGTCGCCCTCGTGGTCATCCCCCGCGTCTGGCCGCTGCAGGCGTCCTAAGCCGGACTCATGCAGTTGGAGGCGGAGCAGCGGGGTGAGATGGCGAGCACATTTCAGAGGCGAAAGACCAAGGCATACCCGGAGGGTATGGCGACGGGAGAGAGCCACGGAAAGGTGCCGTCAGATCACCTCGATGCGACCTGATCAACTGCATGAGTCCGGCTAAGCCTCCAAGGGGCTTAAAGGGTGATCCGCAGGCCGTCGTGGGCCGGCGCGACGCCTGTGGGCAGGCTCGCCGCCAGCGTCGCGTGATCGCTCAGGTGGGTCAGGTGCGTCAGCAGCGTCTGTTGGGCGCCGATCGCCCGGGCCACGATCACCGCCTCTTCGAGGGAAAGGTGCGACGGATGCGGCAACGGCCGCAGACCGTCCAACACCAGCACGTCGGCCCCGCGCGCCAGCGCCACGGCCTCCGAGGGGACGGTCTTGCAGTCCGTATAGTAGGCTAGGCGGCGGCCGGAACTCCGTTCGGTAAAGACGAGCCCGAGGGTGTTGATCCCGCCGTGCGGCAACAGGGTCGCCTCAATGGTACCCTGCGGCAGGTCCAGTCGCGTCGGCATCGCGGTCAGGCGGAAGGCCGCGTAACCCCGCGAACGGGGCCGTTCGCCCAAGGCATAGGGGTAGATCGCCGCCACCCGGCCCAACCCCTCCTCGGTGCCATAGACGGTCAGCGCGGTGCCGTCCCGCAGGTCGCAGAAGCGGCGCAGGTCGTCCATCCCCACCACGTGGTCCGCGTGGCCGTGGGTGAGGATAAACAGGTCCAGCTGGCGGATGTCCTCCCGGAGGCACTGGAGCCGGAACTCCGGCGCGGCGTCGACCTGCACGTGCAGGCCGTCCATCACCACGTGCACCGAGGCCCGGGAACGCCGGTTGCGCGGATCCGGCGAACGGCAGACGGCGCAGTCGCAGGCAATCATCGGCACCCCCTGCGAGGTCCCAGTGCCGAGAAAGATCAGTTCCATCCGCGGGACCTCAACGGGGGGCAGCGAGCCAAGCTAGGGCCCGGGGAATAAAGTGCTCCAGTCCCGGCGTATCCTCGGCGTGCGGGGAGATCGTCAGCACTCGGCCGCGTCCGAACGGTGCGTGCACCGCGGCCGGGGAATGGATCATCACGCCCTCCGGCGTCCCGTTGCGCGCAATCTCCGTCCGGAACCACGCGGCCACCTCATAGGGCGGCAGGCCCTCCCGGCCCAACGGCTTAATGATCGGACCATTGGCGTAGCGAATGGTGAAGGGATCGGCCACCGGACCGAACAGCTGCTGGCCTTCCGGCGACAGCTGGACCCGCATCATCGCGCGGCCGCGCTGCCATTTGTTCGAAACGGTCCGGGCATTGAGGATCCCCAGCCCCCAGTCGAACCCGGCGCACGCCAGATAGGCCCCGGCGCAGATCCCGAGGTAGCCGCCCCCGTTCTCCACGAAGGCCCGGACCTGCCGTCGCCCGGCGTCCCCGATGGCCTTGGCCTGAGCGCTGCCGCTGCCCCCGGAGAACACGATCAGATCGAAGCCAGAGAGATCCCGCGTGCCGATCTCCGTCGGGGTCAGCGCCGTCACAGTGGCCCCCGGCAACTGCTGGGCGCGGCGGGTGACGGTCGCGACGCCGGACTCCCCGGCCCCCGGTCCCTGGTAGATCGCGATGCGCAGCGGTCGGGTCGCGGTCGGCGCCGAGAAGAGGTTCGGCGGGTTCGCTGGCGCCTCCGGCGGGGTGGTTTCGGCGGCGAAGAGGGTGCCCAGGGCGAGCAGGGCCAGGCAGAGGGGCAGACGCATACCCCCGAGAATGGGGGCGGCGGCGCGGCTGACAACGCTGCGCTCGCGGGCCGCCAAAAAGAAGGCGCGCCACCCGAGGGTGGCGCGCCGTGGGGTCTAATCCGGAAGGATCCGGATCGGACTTAGTAATCCATCCCGCCCGGGCCGTGGCCGTGACCGCCGGCCGCCGGAGCTTCCTTCTTCTCCGGGATCTCGGTGATCATGCACTCGGTGGTGAGCAGCAGGCCGGCCACGGAGGCCGCATTCTGCAGGGCGGTACGGGTGACCTTGGTCGGGTCGACGACGCCGGCCTTCACCAGGTCCTCGTACTCGCCCGTGGCCACATTGTAGCCGTAGTTGCCCTTGTTGGAGGCGATCTGACCCACCACGACCGCACCCTCGACGCCAGCGTTGGCGCAGAGCATGCGGATGGGGGACTCGATCGCCCGGCGGACGATCTGGGCGCCGATGGCCTCGTCACCCTCGAGCTTGAGGTTGTCGATGGCCTTGGCGGTGCGGAGCAGCGCGACGCCGCCGCCGGGGACGATGCCTTCCTCGACCGCCGCACGGGTGGCGTGGAGGGCGTCTTCGACGCGGGCCTTCTTCTCCTTCATCTCAACCTCGGTGGAGGCACCGACGTTGATGACGGCCACGCCGCCGGCGAGCTTCGCCAGGCGCTCCTGGAGCTTCTCGCGGTCGTAGTCCGAGGTGGTCTCCTCGATCTGGCGGCGGATCTGCTTCACGCGGGCCTGGATCTCGGAGGACTTGCCCGAACCCTCGACGATGGTGGTGTTCTCCTTGTCGACGACGATGCGCTTGGCGCGGCCGAGGTCGCTGATCTGGAGGCTCTCGAGCTTGATGCCGAGGTCCTCGGTGATGCACTTGCCGCCGGTGAGGATCGCGATGTCCTCGAGCATCGCCTTGCGGCGATCACCGAAGCCAGGCGCCTTGACCGCGCACACGTTGATCGTGCCGCGGATCTTGTTCACGACCAGCGCGGCCAGGGCCTCGCCCTCGACTTCCTCGGCAATGACGAGGAGCTGCTTGCCGCTCTTGGCGACCAGCTGCAGCAGGGGCAGGAACTCCTGGAGGTTGGCGATCTTCTTCTCGTGGATCAGGACGTAGCAGTCCTCGAGAATGGCCTCCTGGGCCTCCATGTTGGTGGCGAAGTAGGGCGAGAGATAGCCCTTGTCGAACTGCATGCCCTCGACGACATCGAGGGTGGTCTCGATCGACTTGTTCTCCTCGACCGTGATGGTGCCGTCCTTGCCGACCTTGTCCATCGCGTCGGCAATGATGTTGCCGATCT
>JBILWD010000126.1:0-9945 GCA_044370095.1 Opitutaceae bacterium
CGGGTAACTCCGAGTTGCACCTCGATCGCGGCCTGGTGGAGCGCCGGATCTTCCCGGCGATCAACATCGACCGTTCCGGCACCCGCAAGGAGGAGCTGATCTACCATCCGGAGGAGTTGCAGCGCATTTACGGTCTCCGGCGGGCGATGCAGGGCCTGGGGCCGATCGAGTCGATGGAGATGCTCATCACGCGGCTGCGGAAGACCAAGTCCAACGCTGAGTTCCTGCTGAGCCTCGCGCCGAAGTAACCTTTCCGCCGAACGTCCTTTCGCCCCAATGCCCCCCTCCTCTCCCGGTTCCCCCGCTACGGCCGCCGCCGATGACTACATCGTCGATCTGGCGCTGGAGCGCGGGGTCCTGCAGCCGGCGCAGATCGCGGCGGCGCGGGCGCTGCTGGCCGGTGCGGCGGCGGCCCCGGACGCATCCGGCGCGCCGGCACGCGTCTTGGAGTTGTTGCAGCGGCAAGGGGTGCTGACCTCGCGGCAGGTCGCGGAGTTGCTGGCGGCGGAGTTCGGCCTGCCGATGGCGCCGGATCTCGCGAACCTGCGCGTGGGCGCCGATGTGCTCGAGTTGGTGCCGCGCGCCGTGGCCTCCCGCCACCGGGTGCTGCCGCTGGCGAAGGAGAACAACCGGTTACGGGTGGCGATTGCCGACCCGCTCGATACCGACGGAACGGACGCCCTCGGGTATCTGGTGAAGCTGCCGGTGGACTGCGTGGTGGCGACGCCGGAGGACATTGTCGCTGCGATCGACCGGTTCTACGGGAAGGACGCGAGTTCGATCGACGACCTGCTCAACAAGCTGGCGGAGAACGAGGAGGATGAGGCGGTGGCGCCGGAGGGCGAGGCGGCTCCCGCGGCGGATGCGACCGAAGCCGACGCGCCGATCATCAAGCTGGTGTACCAGCTGATCCTAGAGGCGATTCAGCGCCGCGCGTCGGACATCCACGTGGAGCCGCTGGAGAAGCGTTTCCGGGTTCGCTACCGCATCGACGGCGTGCTGATCGAGGTGGAGAACCCGCCCAAGCGCCTGCAGATGTCGATTCTTTCGCGGCTGAAGATTATGGCGAACATCAGCATCGCCGAGAAGCGCATCCCGCAGGACGGGCGCATCCAGATCGGGGTAGGGGGCAAGCAACTGGACCTGCGTGTGTCCTCGCTCCCGACTGTGCACGGCGAGAGCATCGTGATGCGTATTTTGGACAAGGAGGGACTGACCCTCGGGTTGCCTGAGTTGGGGTTCTTCAGCGATGATGCCGCCACGTTCGAGCGGTTGATCGCGCTGCCGGACGGCATTTTGCTGGTGACAGGCCCGACCGGTTCCGGAAAGACGACGACCCTTTACGGCTGCCTGCACTACATCAACAAGCCGGACCGCAAGATCATCACGGTCGAGGACCCGGTGGAGTACCAGTTGAACGGCATCAACCAGGTGCCCGTGCGGCACGATGTGGGGATGACCTTTGCGGCGGCCTTGCGGGCGATGCTGCGGCAGGCGCCGAACGTCGTGATGGTGGGCGAGATTCGCGATTTGGAGACGGCGGAGATTGCGATCAATGCCTCGCTGACGGGGCATATGGTGTTCTCGACCCTGCACACCAACGACGCGCCGGGGGCGGTGACCCGCTTGATCGACATCGGCGTGAAGCCGTTTCTCGTTTCCACTTCGTTGCGGGCGGTGATGGCCCAGCGCCTAGTTCGTAAGATCTGCCGTCATTGTAAGCGTGCGGTGACTCCCGATGCGCGGGAGCTGCGGGCGCTGAACATTAGTCCGGCGCAGGCGGAGCACGCGACTTTCGCGCAAGGGGAGGGTTGCGGGCAGTGCAACTCCACCGGCTACCGCGGTCGGATGGGCATCTTCGAGATCCTAGTGGTGAACGATGAGCTGCAGAAGATGATCTACGCCAATGTCGGGACCCAGCGCCTGCGTGAGCGGGCGCGGGCGCTCGGGATGCGGACGATGCGCGAGGACGGCGCGCGCAAGGTCACCGGGGGCCTCACCACGATCGAGGAGGTGGTGTCCATCACCGTCGGCGATTCCACCTGAGCCCCCTCCCGCGATGAAGTACGAGATGAACGATCTTCTGGACCTGATGGTGGAGCAGGGGGCCTCCGACCTGCACCTCAGTGTCGGCCAGCCGCCGGTGCTCCGGGTCCACGGCGCGATGACGCCGATTGACGGCCCGGCGCTGACCCCGGCGGACACCGAGCGCCTGATGCAGGCGATCACCCCTGAGGCGCACGTGAGCGCGGTGCGGATGCAGGGGGGCGCGGACTTTGGCTTGGCGTTCGGGGAGCAGGCTCGTTTCCGCGTCTCGGCCTTACGGGCGAAGGGCAATTACGGCCTCGTCCTGCGCCAGATCCCCAACCGGCTTCTTTCGCTGCGCGAGGTCGGCCTGCCGGACAAGGTGCGGGAGCTGCTGCACCGCACCCGGGGGCTGATTTTGGTGACTGGACCGACGGGCTCGGGCAAGTCGACGACGCTGGCGGCGATGATCAACTACATCAACGAGCAGCGGGACGGCCACATCATCACTATCGAGGACCCCATCGAGTTCCATCACCCGCACAAACGTTGCCTAGTGACCCAGCGGGAGGTGCACACCGACGTGCCCGGCTTCGCGGAGGCCATTCGGCGTGGGCTGCGCCAGGATCCCGATGTGATTTTGGTGGGCGAAATGCGGGATCTGGAGACCATTGAGGCCGCCATCACCGCGGCGGAGACGGGTCACTTGGTGCTGGGCACCCTGCACACCAACAGCGCGGCGAAGACCATCGATCGGATCGTGGACGCGTTTCCGGCGCAGACCAAGGAGATGATCCGGACGCAGCTCTCCTCGTCGCTGGTGGCAGTGATCTCCCAGGTGCTGTGCCGCAAGGTCGGCGGGGGCCGGGTGCCGGCCTTCGAGATTATGATCAACACGACGTCGATCGCCGCGCTGATCCGGGACAATAAGGCGTTCCGGATTCCCTCGGACATCCAGACTGGGGCCAGCCTGGGGATGATCACGCTCGACAACCACCTCACGGCGTTGGTCCAGCGCGGTCAGGTCCGCGCGGAAGACGCGATCGACCTCGCGCAGGATCCGCACTTGATGCGGGAGAAGCTGCTGCCCGGTGGCGGGCGGCCCCGGACCCTCTGACCCCATGTTTGCGTCCCACAGTCCGGCGATCTACGATTTCCTGAAGGAGCACCGGCTGATCCCGCCGGCGCAGCTGGACGAGCTTAACGAGGAGCACAAGGCCACCGGCAAGCCGCTGGCCGACGTGGTGGTGGATCTGGGCCTGTTGGAGAAGGAGGACCTGCTGCGGCGCATCGCCGACCAGCTGGGCTACGACTACGTGGCCGAGTTGCCGGCGCAGTTCCCCGGCGACGCGATCGCGGCGCTGACGGGCCGGCTCGCCCGCGACTACGGGGTGATGCCGCTGCGGGCGGACGAGCGCACGATCGACCTACTGGTGGCGGATCCCTTCAATACGCAGGCGGTGAGCGACCTATCCTTCGCGCTCGATCGGAGCGTGCGGCTGCACTTCGCAGATCCGGATAAGGTGGAGGTGCAGATCCGGCAGCATTACGGCGAGGACGAGGATACGATCGACGATGTCCTGCAGGAGATCAGCACGGGCAAGGTGGCGGCGGACGCGGGGGCGCGGGAGGTTTCGGAGCGCGACCTCGAGTCAATGGCGGATCAGACGCCCATCATCAAGTTCGTCAATCTGGTCATCGGACAGGCGATCCGGGACAAGGCGAGCGACATTCATTTCGAGCCCTTCGAGCACGAGTTCAAGATCCGCTACCGGATTGACGGCGCCCTGTACGAGATGGCGCCGCCGCCGCGGCAGCTGGCCGTACCGATCGTCTCGCGCGTGAAGGTGCTCGCCAGTCTGAATATCGCCGAGCGGCGGCTGCCGCAGGACGGGCGCATCAAGATCAACATCGGCGGGCGGCAGGTGGACCTGCGCGTCTCCACGCTGCCGACCCAGTTTGGCGAGAGCGTGGTGTTGCGCGTGCTCGATCAGTCGGCGGTCCGGCTCGACATCGGCCAGCTGGGGATGTCCCCGGAGGTGTTGGAGGGTATCCACGAGATCGTGCGGCGTCCGAACGGCATTTTCATCGTCACGGGTCCTACCGGCTCGGGTAAGACCACCACCCTGTACAGCGCCCTGCGGCTGGTGAACACCGTAGACCTTAAGATTCTGACGGCGGAGGATCCGGTGGAGTACGAGATCGAGGGCATTATGCAGGTGCCCGTGAACGCTCTCGTGGGGCTAACCTTCGCGGCGGCGCTCCGTTCGTTTCTTCGGCAGGATCCAGACGTGATTATGGTGGGAGAGATTCGCGACCTTGAGACGGCGCAGATCTCCATTCAGGCGTCGCTGACGGGCCATCTGGTGCTCTCGACGCTACACACCAACGATGCGGCGGGTGCGGTGACTCGGTTGGTGGATATGGGGGTGGAGTCGTTCCTGATCGCGGCGAGCCTGGAGGCCGTGCTGGCCCAGCGCCTGGTGCGCCGGATCTGCAAGCAGTGCCGTTCGACCTATGTCCCGACCGCTGAGGTCCTGAGCCAGCTCGGGGTGGGGCGCGACGTGGTGGGTGACCGGCCCTTCTCCTACGGCAAGGGGTGCCCGACCTGCAGCCAGTCCGGCTACAAGGGCCGGCTGGGCATCTACGAGTGGCTGCGGATGAGCGAGGCGCTGCGGGATATGGTGACGCGGAAGGCGCCCACGCTGGAGTTGAAGCAGAAGGCGATCGAGCAGGGGATGCGGACGATCCGGGAGGATGGGTTGCGTTCGATTCTCGACGGCCACACCACCCTTGAAGAGGTGATTAAGTACACCTGAACCCCGTTCCGTTATGGCCAAGCTCTCCGTCCGTGCCCCCGCCGCCCCCGCCCCGGCCAACGCTCCGGCCAAGCCGCTGGCGCGGGGCCCGAAGATCGCCCTGCCGGCCGCGGGCGCGCCCGCGCCCGCGCGTCGGCGCAGCCTCTCGTTCGGGCGTCCGGTCAACGAGAAGGGTCTGACGGTATTCACCCGGCAATTGGCGACCTTGGTGAAGGCGGGGATGCCGATGATGCGTGGCCTAGAGGTGTTGGCCCGCCAAGAGAAACGGCCGGCGTTCCGCCAGGTGATCGAGGACCTCGCCGATACCATCCGCTCGGGTGGGAATTTCTCCGACGGTCTTGCTGCCCACCCGAAGACCTTTGACCGGCTCTACGTGAATATGGTGCGGGCGGGTGAGGCGGGCGGCGTGATGGACACCGTGCTGGATCGGCTCTCCGTCTTTATGGAGAAGGCCGTCAAGATCCGTTCCAAGGTGACCGCGGCGATGGTCTACCCATCGATTATCAGCGTGGTCGCGGGCGGCATTATGACCGTGCTGATGGTGTTTGTGGTGCCGAAGTTCCAGGAGGTCTTCTTTACGATGCTGAAGGGCAAGCCGCTGCCCTGGCTGACCTCGGTGGTCGTGGCGGTCGCCAACGTGATGCGGGAAAATCTGCTTGGGGTGATTCTGACCCTATCGGTGGGCGGCACCGCCTTCTGGCTGTTCAAGCGTTCCCGCTTTGGCACGCGGGTCCTGCACTGGATCGTGCTCCGCGTGCCGGTGCTCGGTGACCTGTTGCTCAAAGCGGCCATCGCGCGCTTCACCCGCACCTTTGGCACCCTACTGGCTTCGGGCGTACCGATTCTGCAGGCCCTCACGATCACCCGCGAGACCAGCGGCAACGTCCACATCGCGGACGCGATCAACGTGGTGCACGACCGGGTGAAGGAGGGCGACAACGTGGCCAAGCCGTTGGAGGCGACCAAGATTTTCCCCGGGATGGTTACCAGTATGATCGAGGTGGGCGAGGAGACCGGGGCGCTGCCCGATATGCTGACTCGGATTGCGGACAACTACGATGAGGAGGTGGACAACGCGGTGGCGGCGCTGACCTCTATCATCGAGCCGGTGATGATTGTCTTTATGGCCGTGGGGGTGGGTATTATCGTGATCGCGATGTTCCTGCCGATGATTGAGCTGATCAAGACCCTGAGCGCCTGAGCCCGATGAAGTACGCGATCTGCAATGAGATCTTCCAGGGGTGGCGGCTGGAGGACGTGTTCTCCCACTGCGCGCGGCTGGGCTACGACGCGGTGGAGATCGCGCCGTTTACCTTGGCGCGGGACGTGCGGGAGATCCCGGCGGCCGAGCGGGCCAGAATCCGGGCGGCGGCGGCCGCGGCGGGCATTGGCATTGCGGGGATCCACTGGGTGTTGGTGCAGACCGAGGGCCTGCACCTGACCTCCCCGGATCCGGCCACGCGGGAACGCACCGCGGAGTACTTCCGGGAGTTGGTGGCGTTTGGGGCGGACCTAGGGTCTCCGGTGATGGTGGTTGGTTCGCCCAAGCAGCGGAGCCTCGCCGAGGGAGTCGCGGCGGAGCAGGGCTGGCGCTGGGCGCAGGAGGTGTTCCGGCCCGCGACGCGGTTGGCGGAGGAGCGCGGGTTCACGATCTGCCTCGAGCCGTTGCCGGCCGAGGACACTAATTTCATCAACACGGCGGCGGAGGCGGTGCGGTTCGCCCGCGAGATGGCTTCCCCCGCGTTCCGGGTCATCTTGGACGTCCGGGCGATGAGCCACGAGGCTTTGCCGGTGGCGGACATCCTCCGGGCCTCGCGGGGCGAGTTCGCGCACCTGCACGCGAACGACCGTAACCTGAAGGGCCCGGGCTTCGGCGACACCGATTACGTCCCGATCGCCGCGGCGCTGCGGGAGACCGGGTACGGTGGGATGGTTTCGGTGGAGGTGTTCTCCTTCGAGGAGGGGCCGGAGGTGATCGCGGCGCGGAGCCTCGAGCACCTGCGGCGGCACCTGGGGCCGGGTCAGGGCGCGGGCGGGAGGTAGGCCTGCCGGAGCGCGGCGGCGACGTTCGGCGGCACGAACTTCTGCACATCGCCCCCGAAGCGGGCTACCTGCTTGACCAGCGAGGAGCTGGTGTAGCTGAACTCCTCGTTCGGCATCACGAAGAGCGTCTCGAGCCGCGGCTGCAGGTGGCGGTTCATCAGGGCCATATTGAATTCGAACTCGAAGTCCGAGAGCGCCCGGAGGCCGCGGATGATCGCGTCGGCTTGGTTGGCCATACAGAACTCGACCAGCAGACCGTGGAAGGTCGTCACGGTGACGTTTGGCAGCCCGGCCAAGTTTGGGACGATCATCTCCATCCGCTGCTCGGCGGTGAAGAGGAGCGATTTCCCCGCGGCTCCGCCGACGGCGATGGCGACGGTGACCCGGTCGAAGAGGCGCGCCGCGCGGGAGAGCACGTCGAGGTGGCCGTAGGTGATCGGGTCGAAGGTGCCGGGGTAGATGCAGTGGCGCATAGGGAAGGGGCGGGAGGTGGCCCGGGGGAGGGGACTCAGCGGCCAGGCAGCTTGAACCGTACCGTGGTCTCCCCTTCGGCTGGGGCCGGGGCAGACGCGGGCGGTTTCGGGGCGGGCTGGACCGGGGTGTCTTCGGGGGAGGCTGGCGGGAGGGCGAGAAACCCCTTCTCCAGCAGTTCCGCGATCTTGATGTCGCGCGTCTTGCTGTCCGGGGAGCCCATCGTGACGACGATGACCCGGAGCCCGTTGCGGAAGGCGGTGGCGGCGAGGCAGAAGCCGGCCCCGCGGGTGAACCCGGTCTTGAGACCGTCGACCCCGGCGACCTTCCCGAGGAGGTGGTTGTGGTTCACCATATCGATGCGCTTGGGGCCCGGGCGGAAGGTGCGCTGCTTGACCGAGGTGTAGGCGAGAATGTTGGTTTCCCGGATCAACTGGAGGCTGAGGGTGGCTAGGTCGCGCGGGGAGGTCAGGTCGCCGTCCTCGATCCGGCGGCTGGAGGGAGGGAGCCCGTGGGGCGAGCGGAAGATTGTCTGCGTCATACCCAGCTCGCGGGCGCGGGTGTTCATCCGTTCGACGAAGGCCTCGCGCGAGCCGGCGAGGTGAATCGCAAGGGCCACGGAGGCGTCGTTGGCTGAGGCGATCATCAGCGCGTGGAGGAGGTCCTCGACGGGGAAGACCTCCTTCTCGGCGAGGTAGACCTGCGAGCCGCCGGTGCGGGCCGCCTCCGCGGTGGTGGTCACGGGGGTCTGGAGGGTCAGGTCCCCGCGGCGGAGGCGGTCGTGGACGATGAGGAAGGTCATCAGCTTGGCCACGCTGGCGGGCGGGCCGCGGTAGTCGGCGCGATCCGCGAGGAGGGTACGGCCGCTGCCGGCGTCGAGCACGATGGCGCCTTTGTAGGCGTTGGCGGCGTCGGCGGCCTCCTCCGGCCGGGTGGGGGCGGAGCGCCGATTTTCGGCCGCGCGCGCGGCCCACGGCAGCGAGGCGCCGAGGAGCAGCTGCAGGCAGGAGCGACGGGACAGGGACATGGCGCGAGGAAGGCCAAATTGACCGGGGCGGCGAGCCGAATCCCGGTCCAGCGCAGCGGGGACTTGCACCCGCCGCGCGGCGCGGGTGTCGTGTCGGCGGAACTTCCGCTCCCGCTGCGTTTCCCTACGTCCGCCCATGTCGCTCCGCCTCCTTCGTCCCGCCGCCGCCCTGCTCGCGCTCCTCAGCCCTGCTGCCCTGCGGGCGGAGAGCTATTCCGTGACCACCTTTGCCGGCACCTCGAACGTGGCCGGCGGGGTGGACGGGACCCCTGGCACCTTCAATTCCCCGTATGGCCTGGCGGTTGACGCGGCCCGCAACGTGGTGGTGGCGGACACCATCAACAACACGGTGCGGCGAATCACCCCGGGCCGGGTGGTTTCCACCGTGGCGGGAACACTGGGTCAGCCGGGGTTCCTCGACGCGACGGGCGCCGCCGCGCGGTTCAACTTCCCGGTCGGCGTCGCGGCGGACGGGGCGGGCAATGTCCTCGTCGCGGACGCGCGGACCTTCACGATCCGGCGGGTGAGTGCGGTCGGGGTGGTCGCGACCTTCGCGGGAGCCGGCCTGCAGGCGGGGACGGCGGATGGACCGGCGGCCTCGGCCCGGTTTCTCCTGCCGTACGGCGTGGCGGTGGACGCTGCTGGCACTATCTATGTGGCGGAGGGTGGGTCGCACGTGATCCGGCGGGTCAGCGCGGCCGGGGTGGTCACGACCCTTGCCGGCACCGCCGGGGCGGCGGGCTTCGCGGACGGCGCGGGCGCGGCGGCCCGGTTCAATGTCCCCTGGGGGATCGCGGTGGACGCGGCGGGGACCGTCTATGTGGCGGACAGCGAGAACCACGTGATCCGCCGCATCTCGGCCGCGGGCGTGGTCTCCACCCTTGCGGGCCAGAATGGCGTGACGGGCTATGCCGACGGGGCGGGTGCGGTCGCGCGCTTCCAGCAACCGCGAGGATTGGCGGTCGATGCGGGGGGCAACCTTTTCGTGGCGGACCACGGTAATCACACTGTGCGTCGCATCTCGGCGGCGGGCGCGGTGGAGACCATCGCCGGTTCCCCGGGCATCACCGGGGATGCCGACAGCGTGGGCGCGGCGGCGCGGTTTTATTACCCGGCGGCGGTGGCGGTGGATGGCAACGCGGTGTACATCGCGGATTCCGGTAACAACCTCATCCGGCGCGCGGTGCCAGCGAGTGCGGCGGCTTTGCCGGCGATCTCGATCCATCCCGTGGAGCAGCAGGTGGCCGTGGGGCAGCCCGTGACCTTCCGGGTGGCCGCGAGCGGCGGTGGCCTGACGTACGTGTGGTTCAAGAACGGGTTTGCGATCCCCGGCGCCACGGCGGCCACGTTCACCTTGGCGGCGCCGACGATCGACGATGAGGCCTCCTACCGGGTCCGGGTCAGCGGCCCGGGCGGGTCGGTGGACAGCGAGTCGGCGGCGCTGACCGTGTGGTCGGTGGGCACCGGTGGTGTGGCGATCACGGCGCGGCCCCTGGGGCAGTCGGTCGCCGTCGGCGACCCGGTGAGTTTTGCGGTCACGGCCAGCGGCAATGGCCTGAC
>JBILWD010000385.1:0-3217 GCA_044370095.1 Opitutaceae bacterium
CCGTGGTCACGTACAGGTAGCCATCGCCGGGGCCGAAACGGAGGCGCCCCCCGTTGTGCGCCCCAGGTCCCCCGAAGGGCAGGTCGTTCGCCTTTTCCTTGTAGGGGATGTCGGTGACGATGTCCACGCGCCCCGACACCGCGGTCACGGCGTCGTTGACCTTCAGCCGCAGCACCCGGTTCGTGCCCGGAGCAGTGAGGCTCGACGTCGCATACACGTAAATGAAGCGGTTCCGGGCGAAGTCGGGATCGACGGCGATCCCCTGCATGCCGGCCTGGCCCTCGCAGAACAGGTCATTCGCGGTCGAGGCGTAGCCCTTGGAATCCTTCATTCCCAGCAGCTTCACCACGGTGCCGCTGGGCAACCGGACGGAAAGGCCGAGGCATTTCTCGGTGAAGAACAGCGTCCCGTCCGGCAAAAAGGCCAGGTCCCACGGGCCGTCCAGCTTGGTCAGCACCACGGTGTGCGACAGCGTCGGGGCGGTCGCGGGCTCTTTTCCGGCGGGTGAGCCGGCGACGAGGATGCAGGGCAAGGCGGCAAGGAGCAGGCTCTTCATCGGGATCTGGGGGCGGTTGGGTTGCCGTGCCCTCCGCGGGCCCAGCGCAAGGTTGCCTAGGGGGGAATTCGCCCGCGTCAACCGGCGATCGGCGCCGGCCGGAGCCGTGGCCCGCCCAAAAGGGGCTTTCCGGGCGCCGCCGCGGTGGGGAAGGGGCCCCGCACCCCGGGCAAATCCGCTTGGAATCCGGGCGTCGCGCGCGCCAGTCTCCCGCCACCCCCCACGTGATGCACCTGCTCATTTCCGCCGTCCGTCGCCTGCCCACCCTTGTGATCGCCGCGGTACTCGCGCTCCCGGAAACATCCGCCGGCGCGGCCGAACCTGTCCTCACCCCCCACCGCATCGCCGAGATCCGCGCTGTCACCGCGGTCACGCTCTCTCCCGATGGCGCGCACCTAGCGTACACGCTCTCCGTCCCGCGGCGCCCGGGCGAGGAGGAGGACGGCGAGCCATGGGCCGAGTTGTGGGTGCTGCCGACCGCGGGCGGCACCCCCCGAGCCTATGTCGGCGGCAAGGTCAACGTGAGCCTCGTGCGCTGGCTGCCCGGCGGGCGCGACATCGCGTTCCTTGCCAAGCGCGGGGAGGACAAGGTCCGCGGTCTTTATGCGATCCCGCTGGGTGGCGGGGAGGCACGCCGGGTGCTCGCGCCTGCTGCCGACATCGTCGATTACAGCTTCGCTCCCGACGGGAAACGCGTGGCGTTCGTCGCGCGCGAGGCGGACGATGAGGCCCTGCGGAAGCTCCGCGACAAGGGGTTCCGGGCCGAGGTCTACGAGGAGGACTGGCGCCCCCAGCGGGTCTGGGTCGCCGCGTTGACGGAGAAACCCGCGCCCGTCGCCCTCCCGGTCGAGGGCCACGTCCGCGCCGTGCGCTGGTCGCCGGTGGATGAACGCCTCCTGGTCACGGTCGCGCCCACACCGAGCGTGGACCACGGGATGATGCAGCAGCGGCTGCGGGTGATCACCGCGGACGCGGGCGCCGTCCAAGCGCGGATCGAAAATCCCGGCAAGCTCGGCGTCTTCGCGTGGAGCCCCGACGGCCAGCGGATCGCGTTCATCTCCGGAGAGGACATCCACGACCCGTCGGCCGGCCGGCTGATGGTGGCCAACGCCGCGACGGGAATCTTCCGTCAGGTGCTGGCGCCCGCGTGGCAGGGCGACGTCGGGGATCTGGCTTGGTTGGATGCCGGCACCCTCGCCGTGCTCGCGGACGAGGGCGTGGAGACCTACGTCGGTCGGGTCCGCGCCGAAGGGACCGGCGCCGCCCTCGAGCGCTGGGTGGCCCGGGCGGGCGGCGTCGCTAGCAGTCTCGCCGCGGCCGGCCCGACCCTCGCTTGGGTCGCGCACGCGCCCACCCATCCGGCGGAGGTCTTCACCGGGTCTCCCGGCGCAGCCCCGCAGCGGCGCACCGACAGCAATCCCTGGCTCGCCTCGCTGCCCCTCGCGCGCCAGGAGGTCGTGCGCCACCGCGCGCGGGACGGCCTGGAACTGGAGGGCATCCTCGTGCGTCCGCTGCGGGAGCGGCCGGGGCAGCGTTACCCGCTGATTCTGGCCGTGCACGGCGGGCCCGAGGCGCACGTGGGCAACGGCTGGATCACGAGTTATTCCAACCCCGGGCAGGTCGCCGCGGCGCGGGGCTTCGCCGTCTTCTATCCGAACTACCGGGGCAGCACGGGCCGCGGCGTTGCGTTCTCCAAGCTCGGCCAGGGCGACGCGGCCGGGAAGGAGTTCGATGACCTCGTCGATGCCGTCGACCACCTCGTGGCGATCGGCCTCGTGGATACGGCCAAGGTCGGCGTGACCGGCGGCTCCTACGGTGGGTACGCGACTGCGTGGTGCAGCACCCGGTTTTCCGAGCGCTTCGCCGCCGGAGTGATGATGGTGGGCATCAGCAACAAGATCTCAAAGGTAGGCACGACCGACATCCCGGAGGAGGAGTTTTTGGTCCACGCCCGGAAGCGCCCGTGGGACGACTGGAATTTCCTGCTGGAGCGCAGCCCGATCCGGCACACGGCGAACGCTCGCACGCCGCTGCTGATCTTGCACGGCAAGGATGACCCGCGGGTCAACGTCGGCCAGTCGCGCGAACTCTACCGGCACCTGAAGGTGCGCGGCCAGGCGCCGGTGCGGCTGGTGCTGTATCCGGGCGAGGAGCACGGCAATCGCAAGGCGGCGGCGCGGCTCGATTACTCCCTGCGCCTGTTCCAGTGGTTCGAACACTACCTGACCGGCCCGGGCGGCGCGCCTCCGCCCCCCACGCTCGACTACGGCCTTGCCGCCAGCGGGAAGAACTGAGCCGCGGGTGGGCGGCGATCACGCCGAGAACTGAACACGCTTGCGCGGGCCCGACGCACTGCGACCCTCGCTAATGCGCGGAAAAATCCGATTGGCGATCGTGGTCGGGGTGGTCGTGATGGGGGTCGGCGCCTTCTTCGCGCAGCGGGCGCACGACGAGGGGCAACGGTCACCGGCGATCGCCGCCGGTGCTGCTCAGGCGGAGGGCGATGCCCGCACCGCAGCGGAACGGGTGGCCGCAGCCAAGGCCCACGAGGACTTTCTTGCCCACCTTGCGGTCGGAAAAGCCTGGGTCGCGGAGAGCATCGGATTGGAACTGGTCCCGATCCGGGGCGGCACCTTCCAAATGGGCAGCGAGCAGGGCCAC
>JBILWD010000127.1:0-9846 GCA_044370095.1 Opitutaceae bacterium
CGCCGCGGACGGCGAAAGCCTTTTCGTCTGCACCTACCGGGGCGCGCCGCCCCGGTAAACGCAGACTAAACCCAAGCCGGCGGAGCGATCCGATCCGCCGCGGGCGACGAAAGCCTTTTCGTCTGCAGCTACCGGGGCGACGCGCCCCGGCTACATCAATCCGAGGCGTCTATTGACGCCGCAGCATCGTCGCGGCGCCCTCGCCCGACCGTGCTAGCGGGAACTGCCTTGCCGGCTCACTTCTGCTCCCGGTACACCACCCGGCCGTCCGTATCGTGCAGGCGGAGCTCCAGACTGGCGCCAGTAGCCGTGGGGGTGACGACGCCGGAGAGGAAGCCGCCGTGACCGGTGCGCAGGAAGCGGTGCTCGGGGCGCGGGGTTTTTTCGTCCCAGCCACCAGCGTGGGCAGCCGTGGCCGGACCGACGCTCCATTCATTCACCGAGGTCGCGGGGTCCACCGAAACATACTGCCAGTGCCGATCCCCCGTGATGACCGTCAGGTTGCGATGGCGGGCCAGCAGGGCGCGGACCTGGTTCCCTTCGACCGCGAAGCCCGCGTTGGCGTAATTGTCGTCCTTGTTGCTCCGGTCCGGGCCCACCACGGGCACCGTGGTGAGGATCACGCGGAAAGTAGCGGTCGACGCGGCCAGCGTCTCGCCAAGCCACTTGATTTGGGCGGGGCCCCAGAGGGTCGGCGCAGACCCCCGGCTAGCCTCCCGATCGGGGGTGCGATAATCCCGCCCCTCCATCAGCCAAACCTGCAAGTCGCGCCCCCAACGGAACGTCCGGTTGGCGACCTCCGGGAGTCCGGTCTGCTCGCGGAAGATCCGGACGCCCTCCGCGTAGGTCAGCTCTCCGCTCCGCGACGCGGGCCCGCAGTCGTTTGCCAGCGTGTCGTGGTCATCCTTCATAAAGAAGCTGCTATGATTCCGGTGGAAATCCCGCAGCGTCGGCAACGCGAACATCCGCGCCCAATGGAAGCGCGCGAGCGCCGGCGTAAGGGCGATGACCGGACCGTGATCGAAATAGACCACGTCCCCCGTGTTCACGAAGAAGTCGGGCCGCAGCGCGCCCATCGCCGGGTAAATGGCCAGCCCGTCAGGACGATCCTGCCGCTCGTACTTCTGGCAGGTCATCACGCAGAAGACCACGCGCTCCGACTGCGTGGGCAGCGGCGCGGTCTTGAATTCACCCGCCTGCTCATCCGGCCCCCCGTCGTTGGCATTCCGGCGCGCCTGCACCACGACCTCGTACCGCGCGGCCGGGAGCAACCCCGGCAGGGCGTGCAGGACAATCCCATCCCGCTCCAATCCGGCGTCGCGCCAAGGGGTCTCGGCCCATTGGGCGGCCCCCTGGACGCGGAAGCGGACCCGCGTCTGCCCGGCAGCGGCGGGCGCCGCCCCACCTGCCGCCCCGAGATCCAGCCCCGGGGGCATCTGCACCGAGATCCGGGCATCCGGGAACATCCGATTTTCCCGCAACGCCACGGGCTGTCCGGTCTTCGCCTCGAAGACCTCGACCCGCGGCAACGGGGCATCCGCCGGATTGGCCGCCGCGCGCAAGGTGACGCGGGTCCAGACCTCGGCCGAGGTGGAGGTCACATTGACGACCTTGAACCCAGTGGCCTGGTGGACCTCCGCGGCCACGGCCGAACGGACGAGGCCCAGCAGGAGGGCGAGGAGCGGAAGAACCAAACGTGATCCGGTTTTCATCGGGAGCGGAGGATTAGTGCGACCAGTTGACGCCAAAGGTCCAGAGCGCGCCGTACTTGGTGGTCTGGAAGAACCGGGCGTTGCGCGGGGTGCTGGGTCCGTAGATTTCCGTGGTCGCCCCCTGGTCGGTGACGTTGCGCAGGTTGGCATAGACCGAGAGATTTCGGCGGAGGTTGTACTCGCCGATCACGTCGACGAACGTCGACGGCGGTTGCCAGTTGTACGTGCCCGGTTCGATGCTGGCCCCGGGGGCCACGGCATTGAGCCGAGTGCGCCCGCGATGATTCACGTTCACCCGCAGGTTGTAGCTTTCGCGGGTGAAGCTGATCCCGGCACTGCCGCTGCGCGGGATGTAGCCGGCGAAGTTCCCGCCCGTATCGCCCACCGAGCGCTGCGCCGTGCCGTTGGCGAAGACCTCGAAGCCGCGGGCCCACGACGGGAGAAAGGTGAGGCTCTGGCGGTAATTGAAGCTCAAGCCCTCGAAGCGCACCGTGCCCGGCAGATTGAACTGGGTCGCCACGCCATAGCGGCCGTAGGCGTTGGCATCGAGGCCGTAGGCGGTGAGGAATTCGGGGGTGGCCGGCCGGACGGTGCTGCCGAAGAAATTCTCCACCTCGCGGCGAAACGCGGCCACCGAGACCACGCCGACGCCCTCGAAATAATGCTCCAGCCGAAGGACCAGCGACCGAGCGGACCACGGGTTGATATCCACGTTGTTGACGACGATCCGGTTCGTCGCGCTGTCCCCCGCGCTGGTATCCGGCAAGGTCAGGCCCCCGGCATATTGGTTGTAGTCCGGCCGACCGATCGACTCATAGGCGGCCACGCGGCCGATCCAGTTTTCCCGGATGGCGTAGCTGACGTTCAGGCTGGGAAACAGCTGGTCATAGGTCTTGGTGGTCTTGGCGCCGCGTTCGATCCCGATCGGGCTGCGCCGCGGATCCGTCAACGGGCCTTGGGCCTCGACCTCGGTCCTTTCCGCCCGCACCCCGGCGACGACCTTCAGGCGTTGATCCAGGAAATCGAAGTCCGAGCGCAGGTAGGGGGCGAGCACCCGCTCCCGGGCAAACTTGGAAGTCGCCACGCGGTTGCGCGCGATCGTGGTGGCATTGGTGGTGAAGGAGGTCGGCTGCGCCGTGTAGTGCTCCCAGACCTTGCGGTTGCTGGGGGCCTCGGAGGCCGAAAACCCGTACGGCATTACCCGCTGCGAGAACACCGGATCGAGGAAGGGCGCGAGTTGGTCATCGCCCGTAACCGGAGAGGTGCTGGCGACCCGGTCCGCCCCAACGTAGGTATAGGTTGCGGATCCATCCGTGATGTCACGCACCCCTTCCTGGAGATTGAAGCCGACCTTCACGGTCACCGGGATGCGCGCCGGGAGCTTCCGGCTGACACTGCCGTAGGCGGTCTTCTGGGTATCGCGCGTGGCGTTCTGCTGACTCGCCGCCGAGGTGAGGGCGTAATTGCTGATGAGGTAGGGGTTCACGTCGCTGCCGGCCGCATTCCGCACCGTGATCACGCCGGGACGCAGGTAGGTGACATCGTCGAACGACACGGTCAGGCCGCTGCGGATCGCATTCACCGCCCGGAAATAACCTTGGTTGATATCGTGGTTGTCGTCCGTGGCCGACGAATAGGCCACGCCGAGATCGGCCTTCCAATCGGGCCCTTGGTGCTTCCACATCAGGCTCGGCATGTAGGTGCGGTTGAAGCGATTGCGCTCGTTGTGGATCATCGAGACGTTGCCCGAGCCGGCGGTCCCGCGGACAGACGTCGAGGAGAAGCCGCCCGCCTGCACCGCGCCGGGGTTGAACGTCAGCGAATGCAGCACGAACTGCACATCGAAGGAGGAATACAAGAAGCCGAGGGAAACGCGGTCGTTGTCCGACAGCTTGAAGTCGATCGAGCTGGCGAAGGACTTGCGCGCCGTGATCTTGGGCTGATCCTCGACGCGATAGGCCGACAGGTAGGGCTGGGTGAAGGACGTCGCCGGGAAGGCCGTGCCGGCCGTGGCGACGCCCGTGCCGCGCCAGGTGGACTGGGAGCGATCTTGGGCGGAGTAGCTCGTCGAGTCGCCGGCCGAAATCGAGAAGCCAAACCTCCGGTTCACCGGTGCCGAGTAGGAGAAATCAAACCCCGGGTAGACGTTGCGGGTGGGGCTCGGCCGGGCCCCCGGGGTCTTGCTGAAGTTCTTCGCGTTGTCGCGCAGGCTGAAGTAGACGTTGGATTGGAACAGGGGCTTGGCGCGCTCGAAGGAGCTGCGCGTCACCATATTCACGGAGCCCGCGAGGGCAGAGGCCGGCGACTCCGGGGTGGGCGTGTTGAGCACCTCGATGCGGGAGAGATTATTGATCGAAACCATATCCGCCATCACCGTCCGGTTGGTGCGGCCGCCGTCGGCGGAAGCCAGGTTGAAGCTGTCGATCGTGACCGGCACGTAGTCCGAGGGCACGCCGTCGATCGAGATCCCGCGAGCGTTGCCCCCGGTGTAACTGATCGTGATGCCCGGCAGGAATTTCAGGAACTCGGCGGTGTTGCCCTCGGCCACGTTGCCGAACTGCTCCGTCGAAACCACCTGCTTGATGCTGGGCGCGAACCGCTGCTCGTTGATCGCCAGCGCCGAGGCGTCCATCTCGCGCGAGGTGGAGACCTTGAATTGGGCCAATTGCACGACGTCGCCGCCCTTGGGTGACGCTCCCAGCGCGAGCGTGAGTTCCGTGATCTTCCCGGCCGTGACTTGGACGGAGCGCACGTCGCGTGGCAGGCCGGTGTAGAAGGTCTGCACCTTCACCGCGCCGGCCGGCACCTGCGTCAGGCGGAAATTGCCCTCGGCGTCGGTGAGCGTCACCAGTCCGGTGCCCTCGATCGAGACGCGGGCGCCCTCGAGGTACTGGGCGGTGCGCTCGTTGAGCACGCGGCCCTGCAGGGCACCGGTGTTGTCGCCCGCGGCGGACCCCTGCGCGTGGGCCGGGAATCCCGCGAGCGCGAGCCAAGCGGCAAGGAAACTAAGGAGGAGGGTTTTATTCATCGCGGTTTGGGTGAGGGGATTCCCGTCGGGAGGCCGGGGCAGAAGGTGGGGGTGATTTCGGCGCAACTCGGGTGCGGCGCGTTGGGGGCAGACTCCGGGGACCGGAACCAAAGCGCTGGGCGCCGGAGTCAGGGGGCAAGCGGAGGATACTCCGGGGCGTCCGGGGTTGATGGCAAGCCGGATGCGCTCGTTGTGAGGGGGGCGAGGTCGCTCCGCCGCTCAAATCCAGGCGGCTGGTCTCCCGGCGCGACTCTGACTTCGACAGCGACAACCTCCCGACCGAAGCTAGACGCGATCCCCGTACCTCTTTTTCCTCCACCCGCAGCCCCCTGCCCTCACCGCGATGTTTCCGCCTTCCGCCCCCCTCCTCCGGCACGCCGTAACCGTCGCCCTCGCGATCCTCGCGCCAGCCCTGCTACCGGCGGCGGAGGTGTTCCGGCCCAAGGTCGTCGTGGTGACGATGTTCGAAATCGGGGAACCTACGGGGGATCGGCCCGGCGAGCTGCAGTACTGGGTCGAACGCGAAGGGTTGACGCGCACCCTCTCCGTGCCAGCCGCGCCGCATCCGCTGCACGCCAATCCCGAGGTTTCGGTCGTCGCGCTCCTCACCGGGGTGGGCAACACCAACGCGGCCGCGGCCGTGATGGCGCTCGGGCTTGACCCGCGTTTTGACCTGCGCCGTACGTACTGGCTCGTGGCGGGGATCGCCGGAGTCGATCCCGCCGACGCCTCCTTGGGATCTGCCGCGTGGGCACGCCACGTGGTCGAGGGCGACCTCGCGCACGAGTTCAACGCGCGGGAAATCCCGGAGGACTGGCCTACGGGCTTCGTGCCGCTGGGCAAACGCCGGCCCTACGAGCTCCCCCGCAACGCCCCGCGCCCCGGGCAGGTCTTCTCGCTCGACGAAGGTCTTGTGCAATGGGCGTATGCCCTGACGAAGGAGGTGGCACTGCCCGATCCGGAGGGGCTGCGCCAGCTGCGGGCGCGCTATGCCAGCCTTCCGGCCGCCACGCGGCCGGCGTTCGTGCTGCTGGGCGACGCGATGGCCTCGAGCACGTTCTGGCACGGCCGGCGGATGAACGCGTGGGCGAACGAGTGGCTGCGCTATTACACCGATGGCCGGGCCAATTACGTGATGACCGCGATGGAGGACACCGGCACCCTGCGAGCGCTGGAACTGCTGGGCCAAGCCGGACGCTGCGACCCACGTCGCGCCCTCGTGCTGCGCACGGCCAGCAATTACGACTCCCCTTGGCCCGGCGCCACCGCGGTGGAGAGCCTGAACAGCGAGGCCCCGGGCACCTTCTCTGGGCTCCTGCCGTCGTTAGAGGCCGCCCACCGGGTCGGATCGCGCGTGGTGCGCGAACTCGTCTCCGGCTGGGAACGCTACGAGACCCAGGTGCCGGGCGCGCGTTGATCCGCGCCTCCGCCGCCATTGCACCCTGCCGGTGCCAAGGCTTCGGCCAACGCCCGCGCGACCGAAGCGCACACCCCAGGGGTCGCCGAAACCCATCTAAACCTCTGCGGGGCAATGTATAAACCCTACAACCCCATCGGCTTCATCCCCCAATTCTCGTCCCATCATCCTTCGGTTATCCTTCGGTTATCGTTCGGTTCTCTAGAGGTGAAACATATTAATTTTCTAGGTAAGACCGAAGGATAACCGAAGGATGACCGAAGGATCAGGCCTTGACGAAGCGGGTAGGAAGCCCCTGAGTCCCCCGGTGGCAGAAGTCGTCATTCCGGCGGCTCCGCCCCCTCTTTTTTATGGCCCAAGCCTCCCTCAATCCCGCCCTGAAGGAACTGCGCGGCTCGCTCGACGGACTCACCTTCCGGCGGCGGGCCGACGGCGAGGCGTCCGTCTTCGTCCAGAGTCCCGCCTCCACCCCACCCTCCGATGCGCAACTCGCTCGGCGGCTGGCCTTTGGCTCGGCTCAGCGGTACGCCCGCCAAGTCCTCGCCGATCCGCTCCAACGCGGCGTCTACCAGGCGTTGGCGAAGACCCTCGGGCGGCCCACCAACACGCTGCTGGTCGGCAACTTCCTGAATCCGCCGGTGATCGATGCGGTCGTGCTGGAGGGCTACACGGGGGCGGCCGGGGAGGAGATCGCCGTGCTGGCCTCGGATGCCATCGCGGTGGAGAGCGTGGCCATCGAGGTCCGCGGCACCTGGGACGCGATTCTCGAGGCTGGACCGGCGCGGTGCCTCCACGGCGTTTGGCGTTATCGCACCACGGCGGATGTCCCCACCGGGACGCCGTGGCGGGTGGTCGTCACGGTGCAGAACCGCGCCGGGCACGCCGCGATCCTTTCCCTGCCGGATCCTCGCGATCCCGCCGCAGTTCCCACGCAAGCCAGCACGCGCCCTCCGGCGGCGTGAGGCGAGCGGGGACTTCCCGCCTCTAGCCCGTGAGGGCGTCGATGCGCTGGGCCAGCGCCACGTCGAGGTCCGACAAGGCGCCGAGGTCGTGGGTCGAGAGCGTGATGGTCACCCGGTTCCAGACGTTGCTCCAGTCCGGGTGATGCCCGAGTTGCTCCGCGGCGAGGGCCACCCGCGTCATAAAGCCAAACGCGGCCGAGAAATCGGCAAACTGGAATTCTCGGCGCAGCTTGCCCTCGTGCAGGGTCCAGGTGGGTACGGTGGCGGGCAGGGCCGCCAGCGCGGCGGGCGTGAGGCGTTGGGCGGACATCGGAGCAGTGAGGCCCCCGGCACCACGAATGTCAGCCAAAAGCCGGTCCCGGGCCCGCTGGCGGGGCGTGGGGCGCCGGAAGGGGCGCCGGAAAACGAATGGGCCTTCCCAGCCGGTGGACGGTTGCCAAGGGCGTACTTCCTTCTTTGCTTCCGTCACCCCCGGACCACCCGGTCCTTCCCCGTTTCCCACCCACGATGCATCCCCGCCTCATCCCCGTCCTCCTCGCCTTGCAGACCGCGGCGTTCGCCGCCTCTCACGACTGGCCCCAATGGCGCGGGCCGGACCGCTCCGACGTCTCCCGCGAAACTGGCCTCCTGCAAAAGTGGCCGGCGGGCGGGCCGAAGAAACTCTGGACCTTCGAGAACGCAGGCAACGGCTACTCCGGTCCCGCAATCGTCAATGGACGTCTCTTCACGCTCGGTACCCGCGACGGCAAGGAGGTCGTCCTCGCGCTCGATGCGGCCACCGGCAAGGAAGTCTGGGCGGCGCCGATGGACGGCATTCTGGCCAATGACTGGGGCGGCGGCCCCCGAGGCACCCCGACGGTCGACGGCGACCGCGTTTACGCCCTGAGCGGCACGGGCGGGCTCCACTGCTTGGCGCTGGCGGACGGCAAGGTGATCTGGAAGGCCAGCCTCAAGGCGCTGGGCGGCTCGGTGCCGAAGTGGGGTTACACTGAGTCGGTGCTCGTGGACGGCAACCTCGTGCTCGCCACGCCGGGCGGCGGCAAGGGGACGGTCGCGGCGCTGGACAAGGCCACAGGCAAGCTCGTGTGGCAGAGCAAGGACCTCACGGACGCGGCCCATTACTCGTCGATCGTCCCCGCGGTGATCCACGGCAAGAAGCAGTACGTGCAGCGGACCGAGCGGCAGGTCTTTGGGCTCAATCCGGAGACTGGCGGCGTGCTCTGGCAGACTGACTTCCAGGGGCGGACCGCGGTGATTCCGACGCCCGTGGTGAAGGACAACTTTGTCTACGTCACGGCCGGTTACGGCTCCGGGTGCAAGCAGGTCGAGATTTCATCCACGAACACCGTGAGGGTGGTTTATGAGAACAAGGTGATGCGGAATCATCACGGCGGCGTGGTGCTGGTGGGGGAGCACGTGTTCGGCCACGACGATCCGAGCGGCTGGGCCTGCCAGAACTTCAAGACCGGCGAGGAGGTCTGGAAGGTGAAGAATCTCGGCAAGGGCGCCATCGCCTACGCGGACGGCCGGCTGTACCTGCTAGAGGAGAATACCGGGAACGTGGCCCTGATCGAGGCTTCCACCCAAGGCTGGAAGGAACACGGGCGCTTCCGCATCGAGCCGCAGACCAAGATCCGCAGCGAACGGGGTAAGGTCTGGACGCACCCCGTGATCAGCAACGGCCGGCTCTATCTGCGGGATCAGGACATCATCGTCTGCTACGACGTGAAGGCGGGCTGAGGCGAGGCCCGCGTCTTTCCCGGAAAGCGAAAAGGCCCCTCTTCGAGGGGCCTTTTTCATTGGATGGTCGGGGCGGTGAGATTCGAACTCACGACCTCTACGTCCCGAACGTAGCGCTCTACCAGGCTAAGCTACGCCCCGACATCCGGCTCGCCGAAGCGAGGGAGAGGGACGGAGCCGGAGGAGCGACGAAGGAGCAAGCAGAAAAGCGGATTATCCGGAATTTCAGGCACAAAAAAACCCGGTGCTGGCGGCACCGGGTTCGCAGAGGGCGAAATTACTTCTTGGCCGGAGGAGGCGTCGGGATCACCGGCGGCCGGGTGAGCGAGCTGTCGGCGGCGCGGCGCGAGACCATCTCGGTCATCCGCTGGATATCGAGTTCCGCATTGCGGCGGGCGACACGAGCGAGCTCGACCTTTTTGGCGATCTCGAAGGAATCGCGACTGGTGGCGTCCTTGTCCTTGCGGAGCTTCGCGAGCTCGGCCTCGAGAGCATCGACCTGTTTTTGGGCGACGGCGCCCTTGGCGGTGTACTCGGCAGTCTGGTCTTTGACCTTCTTGTCGTCAGCGGCCTGCTTGGCGACCTTCTCGGCCTCCTTCTTGCGCTCTTCGGCGTCACGCTCGTCCTGACGCTTCTTGGCGTCCTCGCGGGCCTTGGCCTCGGCGGACTTCTTCTTGGCCTCCGCATCGGCGCGCTCCTTCTCGATCCGGGCGGCGGTGGCCCGCTCCTTAATCTTGGCCTCCTCGACGTGGGCGCGGAAGATAAAGACGAAGCCCAGCAGCATCACTGTCGGGGCGAGGACATACATCCACTTTTTCATCGGGTAAAGGTAGGGGGGGGTTATTTCTTGGCGGCGGCGGCAGCAGCGGCGGCGGCGGCTTTGGCCGCGTCCTCGGCGGCCTTGTCGGCGGCCTGGATGCGCTCCAGGACCCCCTTGAGACCGTTGGCGTTAGCCTTGGCCTTCTTCACGTACTCGTTGAGGAACTT
>JBILWD010000386.1:0-3183 GCA_044370095.1 Opitutaceae bacterium
ATCACGCAGACGATGGGCCGCGCCCTCACGGACCGAACCGACCAGGTGCTCAGCTCGCTGGCATTCCAAGAATTCGAGGACACGGACCGGATCCGCGGGCTCCACGTGAACTGGCGGCAGGGACTGCCCGGCGCTGCCCGGGCTGCGTTCAAGACCGGCCTACGCTGGCGTGGGCAGGAGCGCGAACGCCTCCAAGAACGCCCGCTCTACACCTACCTCGGCCCCGACGGCATCGCGGGCCGCAATGCCGCGACCGGACTCAACGACGACTCGATCGCCCTCTTCCACGATCCCGGCTACCGCTACGGCGCCGCCCAAGGCCGCTACGCGCCCATTCCCGCGCTCGACCCCGATCTTCTCGTGAGCCACCTCCGCGCTAATTCCCGCCAATGGGCAGAGAACGTCCTCGCGACCACCCGCGACGCGCTGCAGTACAACGGTCGCGTAACCGAGGACGTCGGCGCCGCCTACCTGATGGGAGAGGCGCGGTTCGGGCGCGTAGACGTCACCGGCGGCGTGCGGGTCGAAGAGACGCGCCTCACGGGCCGCGGTGTACGCCAAGAGATCACCCCCGCGGAACGCGCCCGGCGCGCCACCTGGGTCGGCACGGTCACCGACGACGAGTTGCGTCGGCGGACCATCGCCGAGTGGAGCAACCTGCGGGAAGAAGACGGTCGTTACCGCAACGTGCTTCCAAGCCTGCACCTGAAGGCCGCGCTGACGCCGGACCTACAGGCGCGCGCGAGCTACTCGACCGGTATCGGCCGGCCGAACTTCTCCAATCTCCTCCGCGCCACCACGGTCAACCACGAGGCGATGCGGGTCGTCGCCGCCAACCCCGATCTCCGCCCGCAAAGCACCCGCAACTACGACCTGTCGCTCGAGTACTACTTCGAACCCGCCGGCTACCTCTCGGCTGGCGTGTTCCGGAAGGACATCCAGGACTTCATCTTCGGCAGCACTGGAGGCGTGATCGGCGGCGGCCCTAATAACGGCTTCGACGGAGACTACGAAGGCTACCAGGTCTCGATGGAGATGAACGGCGGCGCCGCGCGCGTGCAGGGCTTCGAGTTCGCCTATAACCAGCGCTTCACCGGGCTCCCCGGCCCTTGGCGCGGCTTAGGCGTGATGGCGAACTACACCCGCCTCTCCAGCCGTGGCAATTACTCCGCCGCCGGCGGTACTCAGACGGGAGCCGAGCTCGCCGGGTTTATGCCGGAGACGATTAACGCCTCCGTGTCCTACGCGCACCGCGCGTGGGAGGTACAGGTGAAGTACACCCGCCGGGTCGCCAACCTCCGGGACTACAACGCGAATCCGCTGCTCCGAGTGTACTACTACGGCAAGGACAACTTTGACCTGAACCTAAAGTACAAGTGGCATCCCCGGCTCACCCTGTTTACGGATGTGATCAACGTCTTCGATGATCCCATCGCTGATGCCTACATCTACATCCCGCAGCGCCTTCGGCTCCACCAGGTCTTCACTACCGCGGTAAAGGCCGGCATCTCCGGCCGCTTCTAGAGCTCCGCGGCGACCTCAGACCACCGTCTCCGCCGGGATCGCCGTCAGGTCCGGCTCCCCGGGCACGCCGAACGGCGCCGCATTGAGCGAACCCACGCGGAGCTCACCGCAGCGCAGGTCGAGCCGTGGGACGCCGTCGTCCATCGGCACATACAGGTCCGGATGGTGCCGCCGCGCGTGCTCCTGCAGCGCCGCCGGAAACTGCCGCAAACCCGTAAAGTAATGGTGCCCGTTGCGCTCGACACTCGTGATGCCCAACGCCGCCTGCGCCGCGAGGTCCTGCAGCGGGGAGATCGGCCCCACGCTGCCCAAATCCTCACCGCTGTGCACCGCCGGCAGCCCCGCCGCGCGCCGCCGCGCCAACCGACCCGCGTGCACCACACTCTTAAAGACCCCCTTGCAGTTCTTGTGGCTGGTGCCCGCGTAACCCAGCCGCAGCGCCAGCCGCAGGTCGTCCAGCCCCGCATCACTCTCGTCGATGATGATCGGCGGCCGCTCCGGCCACTCGCGCGCCAAGGTCCCCAGCGCCGGGCTGAGCGCCACGTCGCGGTGCCACGGCTGTTCCACGTAGAGCACGGTCGGCCAGAGTGCGGCCAGCGCGGGATCCGCCCGCAATTCGGCGAAGTAATCCCGGAACGCGGCCACCTCCCGGAAACTCTCGTTGCCATCGAGGGAACACGCCGCGCCCCCCGGCACCGCCGCCAGCACCCGCGCCATCCGCGCGAGGCGATCGCGGTCGCGGGCCGCGTCGCCGTTCACCTTCAGCTTGAAATGGCGCTGGCCGTAGAACGCCACCACCTCCTCCAAGGTCTGGGGCAATCCATCCGTCAGCCGCTCCCCCGCCGGCACCTCCGCTGCAGTAATGGGATCCGCCAACCCGACGGTGTGCCGCGAATGAATCCGTTCCGGCGGTCGCGCCGGCAGGAAGTCCGCCGGCCCCATTCCCGCCAGCTCGGGGTCCAGCGCCGCCAAGTCGAGGCCGAAGAGGTCCCCGCGCAACGCCGCCGAGAGGGTCGTTCCATTCGCGCGGCACACGGCGTGCAGGAGGGCCCGCTCGACGAACGACGTGCCAAAATGCGCCAGCAGCGGCGGGCACCCGGCCTCCGCCGCCCACGCGCTCTGCGCGGCGTGCACCTCCCGCCAAAAGGCGAACGGCGTCGCCGCCCGTACGTCCGCCGCGCGGCGGATCGCCCCGCGGATCACGCCCAACATTGCCGCCACCTCCTCGTCCAGCGGCTGCCGCGGATCCTTCGTGAACCACTTGGGCGGAAGGAGGTCGGCCGCGAGTCCCCACTCGCGGCCGCCCGGCAACTCGAAGGTGAGCCGCGCGATCACCTGCGGCACGTCGGTCATCGTCGCGATGCCGTAGCGGAACGGCATCCGCGCGCGGAGCTCCAACCGGTGCAAGACGGCGGCGACGAGGCGGATCATCGGGCAGCTCGGCTCAGGCAGGCGGAAACAGCCCCGCGTGGTGGGCGTCGGGCGTGAAGACCCCGCCGCTCGCCGCATAATAGCTATCGTCCAGCTCAAACACCCCCGCACGGGTCCGGGCCCACGAGGCATCCGGCGCCGGATGGTGCGCGCGCATCGCCTCCCAATTCCGGTAGTTCTGGTGGCCGTTGGTCTCGAGCAGGCCGAGCCCGCCAAGGCCAGGGAAAG
>JBILWD010000387.1:0-3176 GCA_044370095.1 Opitutaceae bacterium
AGGGAAGCCCGGGGCGAACCCGATGGCGCGCACAAAATACTCCGCGCCCGCGTGCAGTTCCACGGTCGCGGCGGGGGTCAGCCCGGCGGCGGCGGCAACCTCCGGGAGATCGGGGCCGGCCTCCCCGCCGTAGAGAACCGGGATCTCCACCACCCGCGGGCGGGCCGCGGCCGCCGGACCCGCGGCCGCTTCCGCGACGACAGCCGCCAGCGCCTCGGCCGGCGGCGGGGTGAGTCCCGGCTCAAAAAAGAGCGCGACGTTTCCAAAGGCCGCGAGGACTTCGCTCACTCCAGCAGGGGGATTGCACCGCAGCCGGGACGCGATCGCGCGGACCTGGCGGGAGACGGTCCGGTCGGCCTCGTTCCCGAGAGAGAAAACGACCGCGGAATCCCCGAGGGCCTGCAGCCTCATCCCGCGGTTATCGGCCAGGACGCGCGGGGCGGCAAAGCGAAAAACCGGCGGGGTTGGTTGGTGCAACTACGGATGCCGGATTGGGTTGAAGTTTTGCATTAACCGGGCGAATTACCGCCTCTTATGAAGGCTTTCCCGCCCTCCTTCCTCGCGCTGGTCCTCGGCCTCGCCACCGGCTGCCAGAGGGAGGAGACCACCACCTACCGGATCCCCAAGGAGCAGCATCCGGCGGCCAAGACGCCGGTGAGCGCGGCTCCCGCGACCGCGGCCAGTCCGGCACCCGCGGGAGGCGATATGGCCAATACCGCGGTCGCAACTGCCTCCGGCGCCCCGCTTGCCTGGACCCCCCCGGCGACGTGGACGACGAAACCCGCCGGAGCGATGCGCAAGGGGAGCTACACCGTGAAGGGCGACGAGGGTGAGGCGGACTTCGCGATCACCGCCTTCCCGGGCGACGTGGGCGGCGACCTCGCTAACCTGAACCGCTGGCGCGGGCAGCTCTCGCTCCCCGCCCTCAACCAGTCAGACTTCGCGGCCGCCACCGAGCACGTGGATCACAACGGGCTACATATGACGGTCGTCGACATCTTGGGCACCGGCGACAAGCCCCAGCGCATCCTTGGGGCGATGATCCCGCACGGCGGCGCCACTTGGTTCTTCAAGCTCACCGGCCCCGCTGCGCTCGTCGCGCGCGAAAAGCCTGCCTTCACCGCCTTCCTCGCCACGATCAAGCCGGCCGCCCCCGCGAAATGAACGACGTCACCCGCCAGTTCCGGGATTTCTTCACCTCCCTCACGCTGACCGTGGTCCTGCTGGTCCTCGGGATGGTGCTGGTCTTCGCGGCGACCCTCGACCAAGTGAACCTCGGCATCTGGGCGGTGCAGGAGAAGTATTTCCGCTCCTTCTTCGTCCTCGCGCGGTTCGGTGACATCCCGGTGCCGGTCTTCCCCGGTGGCTACTTCATCGGCGGGCTCCTGCTCATCAATCTGATCGCGAGCCACGCCTACCGCTTCAAGGCCACCCTGCGCCAGCTCGGCATCCAGCTCGCCCACGCCGGGCTCATTTTGCTGCTGATCGGTGAGTTGCTCACCGGCATCCTGCAGGACGACTTCAGTATGCGGCTGACCCAAGAGGAGCCGCGCAATTACTCCGAGAGTTTCCGCGAGAACGAGCTCGCCATCGTCGACACCACGGATCCGAAGCACGACGACGTGGTGGCCATCCCCGAGTCGATCGCGGCCCGCGGCGAGACCATCCAGCACCCGAAGCTCCCGTTCCGGGTCATCACCCGCCTTTATTACCCCAATTCGCTGATCCGCAACCGCGAGGCTGGGACCCCGGCGTCGCCCGCCGCGATCAAGGCGACGAAAGGCATCGGCCTGAACGTCGACCTCACTCCCCTGCCCATCACCTACAAGCAGGACGAACGGAACCTACCCGGCGCATTCGTCGAGCTCGTCGGGAGCGAGGGCACCATCGGGACGTGGATGATCTCCGCCGACCCGCGGATGCCGCCCCAGCGCTTCGATTACGGCGGGCGTAACTACAACATCTCCCTGCGCTTCACCCGGGCGTACAAGGACTACACGCTGACCCTGCTCAAGTTCAGCCACGACAAGTACTCGGGCACCGAGATCCCGAAGAACTTCTCCAGCCGCATCCGCCTGCAGACGCCCGGGGGCGCCGATGACCGCGAGGTTCTAATCTATATGAACAACCCGCTGCGCTACGCGGGCTACACCTTCTATCAGGCGAGCTTTGAGCCCGGGAACGACAAGGTCACAATCCTGCAGGTCGTCCGGAACCCCAGTTGGCTCATCCCCTACATCGCCTGCAGCTTGATGACGCTCGGCCTCCTCTGGCAGTTCACGATCCACCTGCTCGGCTTTATCGCCAAGCGCCGTCGCACCGCTCCCGCCGTCGCATGAAAAAGGCCGCCCCCTACCTCGTCCTCGCCCTCGTTTTGGCTTGGGTCGCCAGCACCCTGCGGGCTCCGCGCAACCCCGCGGCGTTCGACGTCCAAGGCTTCGGGCGCCTCCCCGTCCTCGTCAACGGCCGCCTCAAGCCCCTCGACACCGTCGCCCGCAGCTCCCTGCTCCAGTTGCAGGGCCGCCAGACGGTCACCACCCCGGAGGGCCGCCGGCTCCAGCCGGTCGAATGGCTGCTCGACGTCACGTTCCGGCCGGCACAGGCCGACACCTACCAGCACTTCGAAATCGTCAACCCCGACGTGCTTGCCATCTTCGACCTGCGCACGTCCGACGGCCAAGGCGAGAAACGATTCTCCCTCCGCCAGCTCGAGCCCAAGATCGCCGAGCTCCAGCGTCAGGCTAAACTTGCGGACCAAGTCGAGTCCGCCGTCCGCACCCCCTTCCAGCGGGGCGTGCTCCAGATCTACGGCAACCTCGTCCATTACCAGCGCCTCCGCCACGCCTTCGTCTCGCCGGGACGGCCAGACTTCCTCGGCGAACTCCTGAAGTTCCAGGACCAGGTCAAGGCAGGCGTGGAGGCAGTGCGTGCCAAGCAGGCCGGGCAGCCCCACGACGAGGCCGCGGCCAAGTCGATGACCGACATCGGTGAGCGTTTCGTGGTGATGGCGGAATCGACCACCTTCCTCGTGGTGCCGCCCGAGCCGGGTAACACGGACCCCACGGCCTGGAAGTCCGCCGGCGCCGCCCTGCTGGACACGTTCCGCGCGGGCACGGTCAATCCCGCCGCCCTCGCCTACGCCGGGTTCGCCCACGCGTGGCACGGCGAGAAGCCGG
>JBILWD010000388.1:0-3170 GCA_044370095.1 Opitutaceae bacterium
GCCCATCCCGGCGAGGAGGTCTCGCCGGAGGTCCTCGCCAGCCCGCGCTCGCTCATCTTCGACGAGGCCGAGAACCGGCTCCATATCCAGAAGGCGATCCTCACCCGCCTCGCCAGCCGTCGCTGAGCCGGCCCTACCCCTTTCCTATGAAAATCGTCCTCGCCTACTCGGGCGGACTCGACACGTCCGTCATCGTCAAGTGGCTCCGTGAAACGTACGACGCCGAGATCGTCACCTTTGCCGCGGACATCGGCCAAGAGGAGGAGCTGAAGGGCCTGCCGCGCAAGGCCCGCGCGACCGGCGCTGCCAAGCACTACACCCTCGACCTGACCGAGGAGTTCGCGCGCGACTTTATCTTCCCGATGATCCGGGCCAATGCCGTGTACGAGGGCCAGTATTACCTCGGCACCTCGATCGCGCGGCCCCTGATCGCCAAGGCGCAGGTGGAGATCGCCCGCCGGGAGAAGGCCGACACCGTCGCCCACGGCGCCACCGGCAAGGGCAACGACCAGTGCCGCTTCGAGCTGACTTATATGGCGCTCAACCCGCGCCTGGAGATCCTCGCCCCGTGGAAGCTGGAAAGCTTCCGCGAGCGCTTCCCGGGCCGCGCCGAGATGATCGCCTACTGCGCCGAGCACCGCATCCCGGTGGAGGCCTCGCTGAAGAAGCCCTACTCGATGGACCGCAACCTCCTCCACATCTCTTACGAGGCCGGTATCCTCGAAGATCCGTGGTTCGATCCGACCACCAAGGCGAACAAGGAGATGTTCAAACTGTCGGTTTCCCCCGAGGACGCCCCGGACCGTGCGGAATACGTGGAGTTGGATTTCGTGCGCGGCGACTGCGTGGCCGTCAACGGCCGCAAGCTCTCCCCGGCGGGTGTCCTGCGCGCCCTCAACCGCCTCGGCGGTAAGCACGGCATTGGCCGCGTCGACCTAGTCGAGAATCGCTTTGTCGGGATGAAGTCCCGCGGCGTCTACGAGACCCCCGGCGGCACCATCCTGATGCAGGCGCACCGGCAGGTGGAGTCGCTCACCCTCGACCGCGAGGTGATGCACCTGCGCGACTCGCTCATCCCGAAGTACGCCGAGTTGGTCTACTACGGGTTCTGGTTCGCGCCCGAGCGCGAGGCGCTGCAGGCCCTGATCGACGAGAGCCAGCGCTACGTCACCGGCACCGTGCGTCTGAAACTCTACAAGGGGAACATCATCACCTGCGGCCGGAAGTCCCGGTATTCGCTGTACGACCTGAATGTCGCCTCGATGGAGGGCGTGAAGAGTTGGTACAACCAGAGCGACGCGACCGGATTCATCCGGCTGAACGGCTTGCGCCTGCGCGCGCGCCACCTCGCTCAGGGCGGACCGCGGGCCTGACGGGCGGCGCGGGCGGGCGGAATGCGCGCTTGTGCTTTCCGCCCGGCGCGGTTGCCTGCCTCCTCGCCCGTATGATTCCCCCTGAGACCTTCAACCACATCGAGAACATCAAGAAGCGCGCCGGCCACCTGTGGAGGTTTCTTTGACGGCGAACAAAAACTGCGCGAGATCGAGGCGATGGAGGCCGAGATGGGCGCGCCCACCTTCTGGGACCACAGCGAGCGCGCCCAGCGCCACATCGCCAAGCTCAACGGCCTGAAGAAGGCCGTGCTTCCCGTGGTCGCCTTCCGCAAAAAGGTCGACGACGTCGGCGTGATGGTGGAACTGGTCGAGGCCGCCTCCGGCGCGGAGCAGGAGATGTACGCCGCTGAGCTCAGCGACCAAGTCACCGCGATGGTGCGCGAGCTCGACGCGATCGAGATCGGGGCCTTCCTCACCGGTCAGTTCGACCGCAACAACGCCATCCTCTCGATCCAGTCCGGCGCCGGCGGCACCGAGTCCAACGACTGGGCCGACATCCTTTTCCGGATGTACAACCGCTGGGCGGAGCGTCGCGGCTTTACCGTGGAGCTGCAGGACGTCCAGCCCGGTGACCAGGCCGGGATCAGCCGCGCCACCGTGTTGGTGAAGGGCGAGAACGCCTACGGTTACGTGAAAGCCGAGCGCGGCGTCCACCGGCTGGTGCGCATCAGCCCGTTCGACGCCAACAAGCGCCGCCACACCTCGTTCTGCGCGATCGATGTAATCGCCGAGATCAACGAGGAAATTAACATCGAGATCCCGGACGGCGAGATCCGGGTCGACGTGTACCGCTCGTCCGGCAAGGGCGGTCAGGGCGTCAACACCACGGACTCCGCCGTGCGCATCACGCACTTGCCCTCGGGCATCGTGGTGGTCTGCCAGAACGAGCGCTCCCAGATCAAGAACCGCGCCAGCGCGATGAACGTCCTCAAGGCGCGGCTCTACGAGAAGCGCCAGGACGAGCAGCGCGCGGAGATGGACAAGTTCTACGGCGAGAAGGGTGAGATCGGCTGGGGCAGCCAGATCCGCAGCTACGTCCTCCAGCCCTACCAGATGGTCAAGGACCTGCGCACCGGCGTGAGCACCAGCGACACGCAGGGCGTGCTCGACGGCGACCTCGACCGGTTCATCAACGCGTGGCTCCGCGCCGGTTGCCCGCGGCACCGCAACAAGGAGATCCAGATGGACGACGAGTGAGCCCGGCCCGCGCCGTCTCACGTCCGTCCTTCCCCTCCCGGCGATGCCCTTATCCCCGGCGGAACTCCGCGGCGCCTTCGCCGCGCAGAGCCTCTTTGAGGCCAAGACCTGGCGCCTGTCGCCGGACGCCTGGCCCCTGACGGGCGCCCAAGTTGCCGAATTGGAGGCGATTGGCGCGGCGTGCCTCGAGTTTCACCAAGCGCTGGAGACGCTCTACCTGCGTTCTGCTGCGGGCCGTAACCTGCTCCGCAACCGTCCGTTGATCGCGCCGTGGGTCGCCGAGTACCTCGACCGGGGCAAGCCGCCGGAACTACTCGCCCACGGTCGGCATCCCGCCAATCGCGGCGCCCTGCCGACCCTGCTGCGCCCCGACCTGCTGCTGACGGCGGAGGGCTGGGCGCTCACCGAGCTCGACTCCGTCCCGGGCGGGGTGGGTCTCACCGCCTTCCTCAACCGCCTCTACGCCGGCACGGGCGACATCCTCGGCGCGGGCGACACGCTGGTGACGCGGTTCCACGCCGCCCTCGCGGCGCTCCGTCCCGCGGTGCGCAACCCGGTCATCGCGCTCGTGGTCAGCGC
>JBILWD010000389.1:0-3166 GCA_044370095.1 Opitutaceae bacterium
CGACGCGCCCCGGCTATAACGATCCGACGCCCGCAAAACTTGGTTCGGTGTAGCCGGGGAATCGTTCCCCGGTCGGACCAGACCGGACCGCGTGTTGTCCTGCGAGAGAGGGGAGGCGTGCCGCCCCGACGATCCGGCCTGCGGGAAAAAGAAAAAGGGCCCGGATTGCCCGCCTTCGCTAAAGCTACGGCGGGCAGGCTTCCGGGCCCTCGTTAAACCTGCGACTGCGACGCCTTCAGGATCCGCCCGGCGCGGACCCAAAGGTGAACCCGTAATCGAGCGCCGCGATGGCCAGCAGCGCCAAGACGCTACCGTACGCGATCACTTGTTCCGTTCTCACCGGGGTGGCGTCAGAAAGCAGCAGGGCGGTGACGGCCAGCAGGCCGGAGGGGACCGCGATCAGGATCAATTTCTTCTTCATATGTAGTTCTTTCTGTCGAACCCACTGGGCTCGACTCGAACACTGTATCACCGATTCGGGATTAGTTGAAATCGATCCTTACTATCCTATCTATTGGTTTTGCTTATGGAACTTCCCCAACTGCGCTCGTTTCTCGCCGTGGTCGAGACCGAGAGTTTCACGCGAGCGGCGACGCAGGTGAACCTCTCTCAGCCTGCTCTCAGTCAGCAGATTATGAATCTAGAAAAGACCCTCGGTCACCGCCTGCTCCACCGCCTAGGGAAGCGGGCGGTCCCGACGGAGGCGGGTCAAGTACTCCTCGAACGGGCACGGCGGATCCTGCGCGAGGTCGAGGACGCGGGACGCGAATTAGGCGACCAGTCGGGACTGGAACGTCGGATCGCGGTGGGCGCCGTGCAGACCGTAATGCCGTTTCTGCTCACCGGACTGATCACGGACTGTCGGCGGACGCATCCCCACCTCCACATCGACGCGCGGGAGGACTTCCGGGCGGACCTGGTGACAGCCGTGGTGGAGGGCGAACTGGACCTCGCGGTGGTGCCGAATCCGGTCCGCGAGCCACGCGTGGCGACGGAGATGCTCCTGCGCGAGCCGCTGCTACTCGTGGTGGGACGCGGGCATCCCTTCGCCGCGCGGACGGAGATCGAGGTCGAAGATCTGGCGGCCGAGACCTTTGTTTCGCTGGGGGATGCGAGCGCCCTCGCGACCCAGATCCGGGCCTTCTTTGGGGACCGGCACCTGCAGCCGCGGTTCGGTTATCGGTGCGCGCAGGTGGCGACCCTGAAACGCTGGGTGGCGGCGGGGATGGGCATCTCCCTGTTGCCCCGTTTGGCGCGGCAACCGGAGGATGCGGACCAGTTGGTCTACCTGCGGCTGGCCGGCAGCGATCTGCAGCGGGAACTGGTGGTGATCCGCCACCTGCAGCGCTACCGCAGCCGCGGAGCGGAACAGTTCCTAGGGGCGCTGCGCCAGCACGTCGCGGACTATCAGGCCGGGATGGCGGCAGCGCACCCGGCCTAATCGCGGCCGCCGCCGCTGGCTGGGGAAGGGCGCTTAGCCGGACTCATGCAGTTGGAGGCGGAGCAGCGGGGTGAGATGGCGAGCACATTTCAGAGGCGAACGACCGAGGCATACCCGGAGGGTATGGCGACAGGAGAGAGCCTCTGAAAGGTGCCGTCAGATCACCTCGATGCGACCTGATCAACTGCATGAGTCCGGCTTAGAACCGCTCGTCGAGCACCGACTTCTGGTGCAGGTGGAGGGCGAGGCGCAGGCGCTCACGGGCCGCCTCCTCGGTCCACCCCAGCTTCTCGTACAGGGCCACCCGTTGCTCGCGCAGCTTGCGGTCACCCGGCGCGTCCTTGAGTCGCGTGTTCAAGGCCTCCAGGGCGAGGCCGAGATGCCCGGCCTGCTCGTGCAGTTCCGCCTCGAGGGCCCGGGTCTGCCGATCGCCCGTCTCTGGATCCCAGCGGCGGGCCTCCGCCAACGCGCGCCACGCCTCGTCCCAACGCCCCAAGGCGCGGCACACATCCGCCCGCAACCGCTCCGCCCGCGCGAGGATCTCGCGGTGGGCGGTCAGGCGCTTCTTCTCGCGCTCGAGTTTGGACCGCGCCGCGCCCTCCAATTCCGCCGTCGCGGGCGGGGCGCCCAGTTGCCGCGCCACCGCATCAGGGTCGGCGCGCCGCACCACCTCATCCAGCAGGGCCAACACCGCCGTGCCCGGGGCGTCCGCCGAAGCGGTCGCCGCGCTGGCCGGAGTTTCGCTCGGGGCCGCGGGCGCCTCGGCCTTGGGCCGCGCCTTGCCCCAGAACTCACTCGCCCAACCCGCCGCCTGCGCCGCATCGAGGGCCGCCTCCCAGAGGGGGGCTGGGTCCTCGGGCCGTTCCGTCCGCAGCGCGGCCAGCAATTCCGCCCGCTGACGCTGGACCGCCGCCTCCTTCGCCGCGCGATGATCCCGGACGAAGGCCAGCCGGGCGTCATACAGCGTATCGGCGAGTTTCTCCGCTTCGGTCCGGGCATCCGCCACGGGCTTAGGTTTGGGCTTCTGGTTGGTCACCTTCGCGGGCGACAGGCCAGGCACATAGACGAGTTCGCGCCGCCCCAGCTCGCGGTTCTCGAGATCGCGGAACACGACCGTGCCCGCAAAATGCGCCGGGCGGGGCTCGTGCTTCGCGAGGTCGTCCGCTGCCTTATCTTGCAGGTAGAGCGTCTCCTCGCGACCGGCCTCTAGCCGCAGCTCAGTCGCATCCTTGCCGCTGAGGCGTTCGCGAAGGTTCGCGCGCACCGGCAGCGCCCGGCTCGTCTTGAGCGCCTCCGCCAAGCGCAGGGGCGTGTGGGTCAGGGAGCGCAGCAGTTCCACCTCCGGCGCCGTGAAATCGCGCACCGCGGTGACCTTGCCCTTGGGCAAGCGCACCGCCGGGCGCCCCGGGGCGGAGCTCCCGCTGCCCGAGCTATCGAAGAGGACTTCCCCAGACTCCGTCTGCAGGGTCACCCGGCCGCCGCCGACCGCGTCGCCCAGATCATAATCCTCTGGCGGCAGGACGTGGACCGACAGCGGCTCCTTCAATTCGAGGACGAAGCGTTGCCGCAGGAAGGACGGACGGACCGGACCGGGGGTCAGCGGCGAGGCCGGGTGCTCCGCCCGCTCGTCCATCTTCCGCAGCTCGGTGGTATCCGACAGGAACACATGCACCGCCCGCTCCAGCTTCGCTTCCACCTTCACCTCGCGATCGGCGAGCGGCACGA
>JBILWD010000128.1:0-9780 GCA_044370095.1 Opitutaceae bacterium
AGGCCACCGGCGCGATCTCGGGCGCGGGCTCCGACTCCGGGGGACGCAGGAGCGCGGGCGGCTCCGGCCGGGGCGCTGCGGCGGCGGGGACGCTCAATTTCACCCCCCCCTCCACGCCGAGGGCAGGTGCCTCGGTGGCGGCGTAATTATCCCCCTCGCCCGCGACCAGCTCGATGATCCGCGCGGCCTCCGGTTCCCGGTTCGCGGCAACGAACCCGAGCCCCAGCACCAGCGCGACCGCGGCGCCGTGCAATGCGAGCGCCTGGAGGAAACCGCGGGAGGAGCTGTCGGTCATCGCCGGGGGAGCGGGCGGCCGCTCAGGAATCGGTCTTCGAGTCGATAGTGATCCGGGTGAGGCCGGCGCGCTGGAGCTCGGTCATCACCTCGGCGACCTTCTGGAACGGCACCGTGGCGTCGCCCCGCACGCGGATGACGGGGGGCTTGGGCTCGGCAGCCAAAGCGGTGAGTCGGGTACGGAGTTGAGCGAGCGTCAGCGGCGCCGGCTGGTTGTCCACGTAGAACCCGCGGGCGTCGATGGCGACGGCCACGTGGCGCTCGTCGGACTTCACCTTGGGCTGGGGGGCTTTAGCCACGGAAGGCAGGTTCACCCCGACCGTCTGCTCCTGCTGGATCAGCGGCGTCGCGATCATAAAGATCACCAGCAGAATGAACCCGAGATCGATCAGGTTCGTCACGTTGAGGTCGGCGATCGCGTGCGAGGCGCGCGGACGGCGGAAGTTGCGGGCCATAACCGGGCGGGTCAGCTGGACTCAAGCTCGAGGCGATCGGCGAGGCTGGAGGCGTAATTCTCGAGCTCGGTGGTCATCCGGCGAGTGTGGCTAAGGAGCAGGTTGTAGCCGAAGACGGACGGGATGGCGACGACGAGGCCGGCAATGGTGGCGAGCATCGCGCCGGAGACGCCGGGCGCGAGCTGCTGGATCCCGGCGGTCTGCTGGGTGGCGATGGCGCTGAAGGCCTCCATCACGCCCCAGACCGTGCCGAGCAACCCGATGAAGGGCGCACCGGAGACGATCGAGGCGAGGAAGATCATATTCGACTCGTAGCGGAGCGTCTGGCGGGCGATCGCGCGCTGGATGGCGTTCTCGGACTGCTCCAGCCGGGCGCGGGGGTCATCGCGGCCACGCTCGCGGTCGTGGGCGGCGGCGCGGCGGTAGCACTCGATCGCGTCGGCAAATAGGTCCGCGTAGGGAATCGAGCGGGGGGCGCGAAACGTGTCAGGGACGTCGAGCAGGGAGCGCTGGTCGCGCAGGTGCTGCTCGAAGGAGAGGTTGAGCCCGCGGAGGCGCTTCAGCTCGTGGTGTTTCCCGAACATCACCGTCCAGGCGACAAGGCTGAAGAGCGCGAGGCCGAGGACGATCGTCTTGTCGATCGTCCCGCAGCGCTCGAAGATCTCGATGATGTTGGCCGCCAGCACGGGCGAGGCAAAAAGCTGCACAGGCATATCTGGCCGAAACGGTTGCCCGCTTTGGCTTGGCGCAGCAATGGAAAACCCGGCGACCGGCGAATGAGGTTGCCGCGCACGCGTCCGGCGGCTTCCTCCGGCGCTCCGCTATGTTCCGCGCCCGCACCCTCCGCCAGCTCGCCGCCCGGTCCGCCCGCCCCCGCCGCGCCCTGGTGGGCTTCGATGGTTTCGTCGACTCAATCGTGACGCCGGTCGGGCTGCGCCGCGGCCCCGGCGAGGACTTTACGCCCATCCCAACCCTTGCCGAACTGGGCGCGCGGATCTCCGCGGCCGCGGGGATGAGTACCAACCTCGAGCTGCACCCGCGCGGGGACAAGCTGGGCGGCAACGGCCCAATTATGGCGAATGCGCTCCTCGCGCTGGGCAGCGGGCTGACCTACGTGGGCGCGCTGGGCCGGCCGGCCGTGCACCCGGTGTTCGCGGACCTCGCGGCGCGCGCGCGGGTCTTCTCCCTCGCTGAGGCGGCGCACACCCTCGCGGTTGAGTGCCGGGACGGGAAGCTGATGCTCGGCCGGATGCGCAGCCTCGACGAGATCACCTACCCGCGCCTCGCGGAGGTAGTGGGCGAGGAGACGCTCCGCGCGGAGCTGGCGGGGGCGGACCTCGCGGCGTTCGTCAACTGGACGATGATCCCGCACCTGACGGCAGTGCTACGCGAGCTGCGCGGGAGGATCGTGGCGGGGCTGCCGGACGCGGCGGAGGCGCGGCGGTACTTCTTTGATCTGGCGGACCCGGAGAAGCGGGCGGTAGCCGACCTGCGGGAGGCGTTGGCGGAGATCGCGGCCTTCGGGGCGCACGGCCGGGTAACGCTGGGCCTTAACCTCAAGGAGGCGCGCCAAGTGGCGACGGCGGTCGGGGAAGTGGAGCCAGACGAGGACGAGGCCTCGCTGCGGGGCGCGGCGGCGGCGCTGCGGACGCGGCTCGGGGTCGACACGGTGGTGATCCACCCGCGGGCGTCGGCGGCGTGTGCCGGGCCGGAGGGCACCGCGTGGGTGCCGGGACCGTTCACCGCGGAGCCGCGCCTCACCACCGGCGCAGGAGACCATTTCAACGCGGGATTCGCCACTGGCCAGCTCTTGGGCCTGGACGCGGAGGGCTGCCTGACCCTAGGGGTGGCGACCAGCGGTCACTACGTGCGCACCGGAGAGAGCCCGGACCTGCCGACACTCGAAACCTTCCTCGCCAACTGGCGCTGAGCCCGCCATCACCCTGCCGATGCCGCTGCCGTACAAGCCAGCCGGGCGCCTCATCTCCTTCGAGGGATCGGAGGGAGCCGGCAAGTCCACCCAGATCGCCCGCCTTGCGGCGCACTTCCAGCAGGCGGGCCGCGAAGTGCTCACCACGCGGGAGCCGGGCGGCACTGAGATTGGCGAACAGATCCGCAACCTGCTCGTCCACAATTCAAAGGGCGACGAGATGTGCGCCGAGACTGAGCTGCTGCTCTTCGCGGCGGCCCGCGCGCAAGTCGTGCGTGAGGTGATCGCCCCCGCGCTCCTCCGCGGTGCGATCGTGCTGAGTGACCGGTTCCTCGACTCCTCGACTGTGTACCAAGGCATCGGCCGGAACCTAGCGGCGGATCCGGTGAGCCAGATCAACCGCTTCGCGGTGGGCAACGTGATGCCGGACCTGACGGTCGTGCTCGACGTGCCCGAGGAGGTGAGTCTCGCTCGTCTGAAGCGCCGCGCCTCCGGTCTACCGGACCGGATGGAGCGCCAAAACGTCGAATTCTACCGCAAGGTGCGCGAGGGCTACCTCGTCCTCGCCCGGGGCCTGCCCGAGCGGTTCGTACTCCTCGACGGGACCCTGCCTGAGGACGTGATCGAGCGCCGGATCCGCGCGGAGCTCGCCGCCCGCCTCGGCTGCTGACACCCGCGATGCCCCCGGCGCCCGCGACCCCCTGGCCCCCTGCCCTCGAGGGCACCCCCTCCGTGGCGGTGATCGAGCAGGCGATCCGCCGCGGCCGGCTGGCCCACAGCCTGCTGCTGCACGGCGACGATCCCGCCACCCTCGCGGGCGTGGCCGCGGCGATCGCGGACCGCCTCCTGCGCGGCCCGGCGCCCGCCACCGCCTTCGCTCCGGATCAGCACCCGGACTGCTTCACCCTTCGCCCCGCCGGCAAGTCGCGCCAAATCTCGGCCGACGCCACGCGCACCCTCATCGGAAAGCTACAAGTCTCCCCGGTGATGGCGCCGGCCAAGGTGGCGATCCTGCACGAGGTGGACCGAATGAACACCGCGGCGGCGAACGTCTTCCTCAAGACCCTCGAGGAGCCACCGCGCGACACCACCCTGCTGCTGCTCACCACGCGACCGTACGCACTGTTGCCGACCATCCGGAGCCGCGTGCTGATCTTCCGCTTCCCGACGGCGGGCAACGCGGTGGCGGCGGACGGCTGGCCGGCGTGGCTGGAGGACTACCAGGCCTGGCTCGGGCGCCTCGTCGAGGGCGTGGGGGGCGACCGCAAGGCGGTGGCGGACCAGGTTCTGGGCCTCTACGGCCTCGTGGCGCGATTCAGCGCGGTGCTGGAAAACGCGACCGCGGAGGCGTGGAAGGTGGAGAAGGCGAAGCTCCCCGCGGAACTAGACGACGACGAGCAGGTGGCGATCGAGACCGGCCTCGCCGTCGGCCTGCGCACGCGGCTCCTCGTGGAGATCGAGCACGCGACCCGCGCCTTCGCCCTGCCTAGGCTGCGGGAAGGCGACGAGCCGACGCGTCGCGCGCTGGTCGCGGCCGTGGGGCAATTGGAGCAGGATACCGCCCTGCTGCGACTCAACCTGAACGAGGCGGCGGCCCTAGAGGGATTCCTCCTCGCGAGCCTCCGCGCTTGGAGTCGGCGCTAATCAGACCACCGTGCCGGCGGGCAGGTGAACGTTCTTAGGCACCACCAGCACCCCGTCGCGGATGATGACCGAGCCGCCGACATAGCTCCCGTCGGCCTTGCCCTGCGGCGAGAGCACGCAGCCGTCGCCGATCCGCGTGTTCTTGTCGATGATCGCGCCGGAGATGCGACAGTTGCGCCCGATCCCAAGGTGCGGCCGGCCGGCGAGGCGGTTGGCGTCGTGCTGCCCTTCATCCTCGTACTCGTCGTTGCCCATCAGGATCGAATCCTCGACGTGACTGCCCTCGCCGATGACGCAGCGCACCCCGAGCACCGCGCGCTTGAGGCTGGAATCGGTGATGATGCAGCCGTCGCCGATCACGGCGTGGTCGATCTGGCAGCGGTTCACCTTGGAGGCGGGCAGGAAGCGCGCGTGGGTATAAATCGGCGCCGAGGGATCGTAGAAGTTGAACGGGGGGAGCGGCTGCGCGAGCGCTAGGTTCGCCTCGAAGAAGGCGCGCACGGTGCCGATATCCTCCCAGTAGCCCTCGAAGAGGTGGGCGAAGAGTTTTCGCTTCCCGAGTAGGCCGGGAATGACCTCCTTGCCGAAATCGGTCATCGCGTTGTCGAGCGCCATCTCGAGCACATAGCGGTTGAAGACGTAGATGCCCATCGAGGCGAGGCAGCGGCGCTCGGGGTTGGGCGACAGCTCAGCCTCAAGGGCGGGGCTGACCGCTAGGCTCTCGATTACGGCGGGATCCTTAGGTTTCTCGACAAAGCGGACGATGCCGTGGTCGTCGCGCACCTCCATCAGGCCCAGGCCGGCGACCTTGGAGACTGGGACCGGGATCGCGGCGATCGTGACGTCGGCCGCGTTGGCGAGGTGCTCGGCGATGATCCGGCGGAAATCCATCCGGTAGAGCTGGTCGCCGGAGAGGATGAGCACGAGGTCGTGCGGGAAATTACGAAAATGAAGCAGGTTGCGCCGGACGGCGTCGGCGGTGCCCTGGTACCAATCGGAACCGCGCTCGGTCTGCTCGGCGGCGAGGATGTCGACGAAGCCACCCCCGAAGGGGTCGAAGTGGTACGTGCTTTGGACGTGGCGGTGCAGGGACTGCGTCTGGAACTGCGTGAGCAGGAACATCCGGTTGATGTCGCTGTTCAGGCAGTTGCTGATCGGGATATCGACCAGCCGGTACTTGCCGGCGAGCGGCACGGCGGGCTTGCAGCGCTCGAGCGTGAGGGGTTGCAGGCGGGTGCCGCGGCCGCCGCCCATGATGACGGCAAGGACTCGTTTCTGGGTGTTCATCGGTGGTGGAGGGAGGAGCGGTCGGGCTTGCCCCACGTTTGACCGCGCCCCAGCTTTCGCCAGCACTTTCTGCCTATGCCCCACGTCCTCGTCACCGGCGCCGCCGGCTTCATCGGCAGCCACACCGTCGACCAACTCGTGGCCGCGGGGCACCGGGTGACGGCGGTGGACAACTTTCGGACCGGCCGCCGGGAGAATCTTGCGGGGGCGCTGCGCTCGCCGGCCTGCCAGCTGGTCGAGGCTGACGTCTCGGCGGAGGGCGTGCTGGCGGGTCTGGTGGCGGCGGGGCGGCCGGAGGCGATCGTGCACCTGGCGGCGCTGGTGAGCGTACCGGAGAGCATCCGGGATCCGGAGCTTAACTTCCGGCTGAACGTCGTCGCGACCCAGCGGGTAGCGGAGGCGGCGCGGGTGGGGAGCGTGGGGCGGGTGTTATTCGCCTCCTCGGCGGCCGTGTACGGGGATGCGCCCCCGCTGCCGGCGGGAGAGGACGCCCCGAAGGCGCCGATCAGCCCCTATGGGGCGGCGAAGCTGGCGAGCGAGGCGCTGCTGCTGGGGCACGCGGCCGCGTTCGGCTTCACGGTGCGCTGCCAGCGGTACTTCAACGTCTTCGGGCCGCGCCAGGACCCGGGCTCGCCCTACTCGGGGGTGATCTCCCTCTTCGCCCGGCGGCACCGGGAGGGGACGGCGGTGACGCTCTTCGGCGACGGCGGGCAGACGCGGGACTTCATCTCGGTGCACGACGTGGCGCGGGCCAACGTGCTGGCGGCGACGGCGCCGGGGCTGGTGAGCGGGACGGCCAACATCTGCACGGGAAGGGGCACCTCGCTGCGGGAGGTGCTGGCGGTGTTTCAGCGGCACTATCCGTCGGCGCCGGCGCCGGCTTTCGCACCGTCGCGCGAGGGGGACATCCGGCACTCGCGGGGCGATCCCGCCGCGGCGGCCGCCGCCCTCGGGTTCCGCGCCGCCGTGGCCGTCGAGGACGGCCTCGCCGAACTGGCGACCGGGGAGTAGGCGCGGGCCGCCGGCCGCGCTTGCCTCCGCCGCAGTTTCCGCGCGGGATCGGGCGACCCCGATGCGCCCCCGCCTGACCGCCCTGCTGCTGCTCGCCTGCGCCACGTCGCACGCCGCGCCCGCCCCGGCGCGTCCCAATATCCTCCTGATCCTCGCCGACGACCTCGGCGCCTCCGACCTGCCCGCCTACGGCAACGCTTACCACGAGACGCCCCACCTCGACCGCCTCGCGCGCGAGGGCCTGCGCTTCACTCAGTTCTACGCTGGGCCGGTCTGCTCCCCCACCCGCGCCAACCTCCAGTCCGGCCAGGACCAGGCCCGCTTCGGGATCACCCAGCACATCCCCGGCCACCGCCGCCCCTACGCGCGCCTCCGCGACCCGCAGGTGCCCGCGCAGCTGCCGCTGGAGGTCGTCACCTTCGCGGAGGCGCTCCGCGACGCCGGCTACGCCACCGGCTACTTCGGGAAATGGCACCTCGGCGGCACCGGCTTCGGCCCCCGCGACCAGGGTTGGGACACCGCGGAGGAGTTCCAAGGCCACACGCGGGGCGAGCGCCGCGCCGCCGCGCACCTCGCCGACCGCGCCATCGAGTTCCTCAGCCAACCGCGCACCGGCCCCTTCCTGCTGCAGCTCTCGTTCTACGCCGTTCACATCCCGCTCACGACCACCCCGGAACTGCTCGCCAAATACCAGGCCAAGCCACCGCGCCCGCCGTACCCGAGCCGCCCCGAGTACGCTGGACTGCTCGAGGAGCTCGACACCGCTGTCGGCCGGGTCCTCGCGGAGCTCGACCGGCAGGGGTTGGCCGGGAACACCGTGGTCTGGTTCCTCTCCGACAACGGCGGCCTCGAGCACGAGCAAAGCGGGCGGATCGTCACCTCCAATGCGCCCCTACGCGGCGAGAAGGGCACGCTCTACGAGGGCGGCGTGCGCATCCCCGCGCTGGTTCGGTGGCCCGGTCGCATCCCCGCGGGGGCCGTTTCCGCCACGCCCGCGATCACCTACGATCTTCATCCGACGCTGCTCTCCCTCGCCGGCGCCGCGGCGCCCGCCGGCCAACCGCGCGACGGTGAGGACCTCCGTCCGGTACTGGTCCGGCCGGAAACGCCCCGCACCAACGACGCCCTCTACTGGCACCTCCCGCACTACCACCACAGCACCCCCGCCAGCGCCGTCCGCCGCGGGGTGTGGAAGCTGATCGAATTTCTCGAGGACGGCCGGCTGGAGTTGTTCTCGCTCGCGGACGATCCCGGCGAGCAGGTCAACCTCGCGGCCCGCGAACCCGCTCGCGCCGCGGCGCTGCGGGCCGACCTCGACGCCTGGCGGCGGCGCGTCGGGGCGCGGATGCCCGAGCCGAATCCGGACCACGACCCCGCGCGCGCCACCGAACTCGCGGGTCGCGCCGACCGTGAGCGACGGAACCGCCGCTGAACCGCCTTCCCCACCCAATGCGCCTGACCGCCCTCCTCCTCCTCGCCGTCGCCGCCGCGCTCCCCGTTTCCGGGGCAGGCGCAGCCCGGCCGAACTTCCTGATCATCATCGCCGACGACCTGCACTGGCGCGACCTCGGCGTCACCGGCAGCCCGGACGTCAAGACGCCCCACCTCGACCGTCTCGCGGCGGAGGGGATGAACCTGCGCGCGTTCTTTACGCCGGCTCCCACCTGCTCGCCCCTGCGCCACGCGTTGTACACGGGGCTGTTTCCCATCCGCAGCGGCGCCTACCCGAACCACACGATGGTGGACCCGACGACGCGCAGCGTCTTCACCCACCTGAATGGGGCCGGCTACCGCACCGCGCTGCTCGGCAAGACCCACGTGTCGCCCGAGAGCTCCTTTCCCTTCGAGCACCTTGGCCGAAGCGCGGATGACGCCGAGGCCTGCGGGCGCTTCTTCCGCCGCGACCCGGCGCAGCCCTGGCTGCTGGTGGTCGCCTCGAACGACCCGCACGGCCCTTACACGCGCGGCCCCCGCGAGCAGTACGATCCGGCGCGCATCACCGTGCCGAAGTACCTCCACGACAACGCCGTCACCCGGCGGCACCTGGCCGGGTACTTCGCGGAGATCACCGCTCTCGACGCGCAGGTCGGCGCGTGTCTCGCGGCCCTCGACGCCGCGGGCCAGCGGGAGCAGACCCTCGTGTTGTTCCTCAGCGAACAGGGCAGCGGGTTCCCCTACGGCGGCAAGTGGTCGCTCTACGACAACGGCATCCGCGCCGCCGCCTTCGCCCGCTGGCCCGGACGCATCCGGCCCGGCAGCGCGAGCGACGCCCTGCTGCAGTATGTGGACGTAGCTCCAACCCTGCTTGCCGCCGCCGGCCTCGACCCGGCGGCCATCGACACCGGCTGCCCGGACGCCCGGGGCTTCCGCGGCTTCGACGGCCGCAGCTTTCTCGACGTCCTCGTCGGGCGCGCCGAGCGCCTGCGGGATGTCGTTTTCGCCCAGCACACCACCGTCGGCATCAACGGATTCCGCCAGCCGTACCCGATCCGCGCCGCCCGCGACACGCGCTTCAAGTACATCCGCAACCTCGCCCCCGAAAACCTCTACCACATCGGCGGGGTCCACGAAGGAGAGGTGATCGACTCCTGGCGCGAGGACGCCAGATCCAATCCCGCGCTCGCCGCGCGCATCGCGTGGCTGCACCGCCGGCCGGCGGAGGAGTTGTACGACCTGCAGGCGGACCCGGAGGAGACGCGGAACCTCGCCGCCGACCCGGCGCAGGCCGCGACCCTCGTGCGCCTCCGTCGCGAGCTGGACGCGTGGATGGCGCAACAGGGCGACCGCGGCCTCGAGACCGAGTTGCTCGCCCCCACCCGCCAGCCCCGCAACCGCGGCGAACCCGACGACGCACCCGACCGCAAGGCGCGCGCCAAGGCCAAGAAGTAACCCCCAACCGCCACCCCGATGCTCCCCGCCCGCCTCGCTTGTGCCACCCTGATCCTACCTTCGCTGTTCGCCGCGGAACCACCCGAACCCCGCTTCCGGGCGCAGGACATCGATACCACCGTGCAGATTGGCTACGGGGTCGCAATCGCGGACGTCGACGGTGACGGCCGGCCCGACATCCTGCTCGCGGACAAGCGGACCGTGCAGTGGTACCGCAACCCCGGCTGGGACAAGCACGTGATCGCGGAGGACCTCACGCCGCAGGACAAC